>NZ_JBPTTP010000019.1:0-2273 GCF_051547165.1 Flavobacterium sp. TSSA_36 | reverse complement strand
TCACCCCTCCCCACAATCTTTTCAAATTAATTCGTGCCTTCGTGGCCACCCCTTAAAAAAACTTCGCGAACCTTGCGTAATCCTTTGCGCCCCTTGCGGTTAATCACTTTTCAAATTAATTCGAGCATTCGTGGCTTTCCCACACAACACTTTGCGCCTTAGCGTCTTCGCGGTTCCCCATTTTGGAATTTGGAATTTAAAAAATTGGAATTTCCTTTTCGTGGCCATCCCTCCTCCCCATCATTTCAAAATAATTAGTGCATTCGTGGCCATAAAAAAATCCGCGCCCATCCGCTTCATCCGTATCCATCCGCGTCCCATCACACCCTCTTTTCAAAAAATCTGCGAATCTACGGTCACCCCTCCTCACAATCTTTTCCAAAACCATTTCGTGCCTTCGTGGCCACCCCTTAAAAAAACTTCGCGAACCTTGCGTAACCCTTTGCGCCCCTTGCGGTTAAACATCTTTTCAAAAACAATTAGAGCCTTCGTAGCTCATTCCCACCGCTACAACTTCCCATCCACAGGCACTGTCAGCACCCCTTTCACATCATACAACACACTTTTTTCTTTTCTCAATCCAGCATAATCCATCGTCAAGAAAGCTTGATGCGCCACCCCCAGAACAACCGCATCAAAAGAACTCGTAGGCACTTCGTTGATGGTAGTCAATCCGTATTCGTGAGCCACTTCGACGGGATTCGCCCAAGGATCGTAAATCGTTACAGCAATACCATAATCTTGAAAAGCGCGCACCACATCTACGATTTTAGTGTTGCGGACATCAGGGCAATTTTCTTTAAAAGTAATCCCTAGCATTAAGACGTTGGCGCCATTGATCACCACCCCTTTTTTGATCATTAACTTCACCACTTGCGAGGCGACGTAGTCTCCCATGCTATCGTTCAAGCGGCGACCTGCTAAGATAATTTCGGGATGATACCCTTTTTCCTGCGCTTTTTGAGCCAAGTAATACGGATCCACGCCTATGCAGTGGCCTCCCACCAAACCCGGTTTAAAAGGCAAGAAGTTCCATTTGGTCCCAGCGGCTTTTAACACGGCGCTGGTATCGATGTCTAATAAATTAAAGATTTTAGCCAATTCATTAACGAAGGCGATATTGATATCGCGTTGGGAGTTCTCGATGACTTTGGCGGCTTCGGCTACTTTGATTGAGGGAGCCAAATGCGTCCCTGCCACGATAACCGATTGGTACAAGGCGTCGACTTTTTGTCCGATTTCGGGAGTAGAACCCGAGGTGATTTTTAAAATTTTTTCTACGGTATGCTCTTTGTCACCGGGATTAATGCGCTCAGGCGAATAGCCTGCAAAGAAATCCACATTGAATTCCAGCCCAGAAACTTTTTCCAAAACCGGCACACATTCCTCCTCGGTAACCCCGGGATAGACCGTCGATTCATAGATCACGATATCCCCTTTTTGGAGTACTTGTCCCACCGTTGCACTGGATTTATATAATGGCGTTAAATCGGGACGATTATTTTTATCTACCGGAGTCGGCACGGTCACGATATAATAATTACAATCGGCAATTGACGCCAATTCGTTCGAACACAATAATCCTGTAGCATTCGATTCAAAATCAGCAACTAAAACCGATTGCAAAACAGCATCCGAAACCTCGAGAGTACTATCGGTACCACTTCGTAAGGCAGCGATCCTTTCCTCATTAATATCAAATCCTACAACAGGATAGCGTGTAGCAAACAATCTTGCTAGGGGCAATCCAACATAACCTAATCCGATTACCGCAATTTTAATTTTTGTATCCAAATTTACATCACATTTTAAGTGCTTAAGGAAGCATGCCAGAGTCAAAAGCCAGGATCCAACCCACCCAAAACACCCAATAAAATCAATTTCACAAAAGATCCAAAAGCAATACAAAGCGAGAAGCGTGGAACGCCTCATGAGCCATTACGTTGCGAAGAAGAAGCTCCTTGAAATCACTTATAAGCGACTTTGGGGGTAAAGCGTTGCAAATATAACTAAAACAAAACAGCTAACCCCTCAAAAAAAAGCCCTAAAAAAACAAAGAGGTTGTCCTTCCTGAATCAGAAGCACAACCCATTCTATATGAGGAACTAAAAAAATCACATTCAAACCTCCCAGAACAAAAAATCACTAAATATAGGGAGAAGAAATCCGCCTTCCCAACGCAAAAAAACAATATATTTTCGCACAAAAACAAAAAGAAAGCCCCCCCAAAATCCCCGTCATCCCCTCCCACAATCTTTTCAAAACCATTTCGT
>NZ_JBPTTP010000018.1:0-2886 GCF_051547165.1 Flavobacterium sp. TSSA_36 | reverse complement strand
TCAAAATTCAAAATCCAAAATCCAAAATTCAAAATTCAAAATCCAAAATCCAAAATTCAAAATCCAAAATCCAAAATTCAAAATCCAAAATTCAAAATCCAAAATCCAAAATTCAAAATCCAAAATCCAAAATTCAAAATTCAAAATCCAAATTCCAAAATTCTCATGGTAGGTTCTTCATCAATCTTTGTGGGGCTTAGTGGCTTCTTTGTGTTTCTTTGTGGTTACAATTTAGGTGCAGATTACTTCGTCTGTTCGCTATCGCTAGGGTCGCTGATTTTTTGGAAGGATGGTGAGGAGCTTAGTGGCTTCTTTGTGTTGCTTTGTGGTTACAATTTAGGTACAGATTCTAGGATTTTTGAAAGGATGATGAGTAGGGAGATTTCTTGGCAAGCTCGGGAGTGATGCCGTTTGCAATGGAAGTAAGTAGTATTTCGATTTTTAACAGCGCATTCTTATGGCAGCTAGTTTCGTTCTGGTTTTCAATAAAGAAATGTCTTATATCTTTTCCGATTCCTTAGAAAAAAAATATATTTGCAACATGAAATTAGCAACTACCTTTATACAAGATTTAGTAGTCCTTACTCCGGATGTTTTTGAAGACCCTCGGGGGTATTTTTTTGAAGGCTATAACAAAAATAAAATGGCGGCCCTAGGGATTGCCATTGATTTTGTGCAAGACAATCAGTCCTTTTCGCAAAGAGGAACTTTGAGGGGCTTGCATTATCAGAATCCGCCGTATGCGCAGACTAAATTGGTGAGAGTACTCCAAGGGGAGATTATGGATGTGGCGGTCGATTTGAGAAAAGATTCTGCCACCTATGGACAGCATTTTGGGATTCGCTTGACGGCGGAAAATAAAAAACAATTGTTGGTGCCTCAGGGTTTTGCTCACGGCTTTTCGGTGTTGAGTGAAACGGCTGTTGTGCTGTATAAATGTGATCAGTTTTACAATAAAGCCAGTGAAGGTGGGATTCGTTTTGATGATCCTACTCTGAATATTGATTGGGGCATGGATTTGAAGGAGGCGATTGTTTCTGAGAAGGATTTGGTTTTGCCTGATTTTGAGCATTGTACTAGTGGGTTTTAAGAGAAGAGGTTAATTGGTTAACTGTGTAATCGTTTAATCGTGTAATCGTTTAATTGTTTAAGGTTGTTTAAAAGTTTAACCGCAAAGACGCGAGGGCGCAAAAAGAAAATTAAAACATAGGAGTCATATTAGTTTTTTACGTTGCGGGGGTGTTATTGAACCATGTAAGGCAATGAAGTGCATATAAGTGGAGTGGTCAGTTGAATAGATTTGGGGAAAGGGTGTCTCGCAAAGGCGCAGAGACGCTAAGGGTTGATTTAGGGGAAGCCACGAATGCACGAATTAATTTGAAAGGATTGTGGGGAGGGATGGTCACGGATATGGAAATTTAAAGATTTAAAGATTCAAAGATTCAAAGATTCAAAGATTCAAATTCCAAAAGCCAACAGCCAAAAGCCAACAGCCACGAATGCTCGAATTAATTTGAAAGGATGGTGGGGAGTGATGACCGCAAATTACTTCGTCTGTTCGCTATCGCTCGGGTCGCAAATTTTTATAGCCACGAATGCTCGAATTATTTTGAAAGGATGGTGGGGAGTGATGACCGCAAATTACTTCGTCTGTTCGCTATCGCTTGGGTCGCAAATTTTTATAGCCACGAATGCTCGAATTAATTTGAAAGGATGGTGGGGAGTGATGACCGCAAATTCGCAAATTTTTATAGCCACGAATGCACCAATTATTTTTGAAAAGAGGGTGGGGAGGAATAGGCACCAATGCTTGACTTGATGCAAATTAATGTGGGTTATAATGTCTAAGATTACAAGGATCTGTTTTTACTAATCACTATTTACTAATTTCTAATCACTATTCACTAGGTACTAAAAAATATATATGGAAAAAATACTGGTTACAGGAGGCAATGGGCAATTAGGGTCTGAATTGCGGGTTTTGTCCACTACTTATTCACAATTCGAATGGGTTTTTACGGATTATCAAGAATTGGATTTGTGTGATTTGGGCAATTTGGTTGGGGCATTATCGACTATTAATCCCCAAATCATTATTAATTGCGCGGCGCATACTGCTGTGGACAAGGCGGAATCCGAGGGTGAATTGTCGGATGTGCTGAATCACCAAGCGGTGCAACTATTAGCGAAATGGAGTGCAGCAAATGAATGTAAACTAGTGCATATTTCTACCGATTATGTGTTTGATGGCACGGCAGCCACTCCTTTGTCGGAAAGCGCCGCTACGGGGCCTATCAATGTGTATGGACAAACGAAACTGGCTGGCGAGTTGGCTTGTTTGCAAGAAAATCCAGAGGCGATTGTAATCCGAACATCCTGGGTGTATTCGAGTTTTGGAGCTAATTTTGTCAAGACTATGTCGAAGTTAATGCAAGAACGCGACACTTTGAATGTGGTCAATGATCAAATCGGAAGTCCAACGTACGCAGCCGACTTGGCACAAGCCATCATGACGATTATTACGCATCCTAATTGGCAAGCAGGCATCTATCATTTTTCCAATGAAGGGGCGATTAGTTGGTACGAGTTTGCCATAGCTGTTCAAGAAATTGGTGGCTTTGACTGCGCCGTAAACGGTATTCCAACTTCGGCTTATCCTACTCCAGCAAAACGTCCACAGTATTCTTTATTGGATAAAAGTAAAATTAAAGCTACTTTTGGAGTGGTAGTGCCAGGATATCGGGAGAGTCTGGTGCAATGCATGCGTTTATTGAAGTAAGAGGCGGGTTATCGGTTGAGGGTTTTCTATGAAGGGGAACCGCGAAGGCGCAGGGCCTCTCGACTTTACTTCGACTTCGCTCAGTATAAACTACTCGAGATGACAGT
>NZ_JBPTTP010000017.1:0-3105 GCF_051547165.1 Flavobacterium sp. TSSA_36 | reverse complement strand
ATGCAAAAATAAGATTGGGTTTGGCTGGATATTGAGGTATTGGAAGTGAATCTGCTCATGTAATTCTAAAGGAATTAGGGTTTAATATTAATTGTATGTCTTGAGGATTGCTTCCCGATAGCAGGATTTTGTGGCATCGAGCTAGGCGTTGTAGTTGTTTTTTCTGGGACTATCTTGTAGTTACTTTGTGGTTTACATGCGTGAAGTTTGTATTAGTACCATGGTTACCAGTATCGTAGAAGGGTGAGGTGTTTTTAATTGAATTTCTATCAGCATCTTCTTTATTGAAATCTGGATATATGGTAAATAGTGTAAATGAAGTGGAAGGATATTTTGCCAACGGACTGTTTTTTTAGCAGTGTAGCATGTTTTCCTTTACTTTTTTATTGAATACATTTGTTTTAAGCTTTACATTTGTGTAAAAAAACAAGATTTATGAAAAAAATAGTATTAGGGTTGTTTTTGATTCTAGTATGTAGTGCTCAAGCGCAACAGCGACCCAAACTGGTTATTGGTATTGTAGTGGATCAAATGAAAGCAGAATATTTGGATCGTTTTTATGATGATTATTCTTCTAATGGTTTTAAACGTTTGATGGCTAATGGATTTTCTTTTTATAATATGAATTATAATTATGTGCCCACTTACACTGCTCCGGGTCATGCGTCCATTTATACAGGCGCAACTCCAGCTACACATGGAATAATTGGGAATGATTGGTACGTTCGTGAGACTGGTAAAAATAAATATTGTACTGATGATGCATCGGTTAAAACGTTGGTAGCCGGTTCTGAAAAAGAAGGGATGATGTCTCCTAAAAATTTGCAAGCTACCACTGTTACGGATGAGTTTCGAATGGCAACAAATTTTAGAGGTAAGGTGATTGGTTTAAGTATCAAAGATAGAGGTGCTATTTTGCCAGCTGGACATTTTGCGAATTGGGCTTTTTGGTACAGTAAATCTGGAAATTTTATTTCGAGTTCATTTTATGGGGATAAATTGCCGGATTGGGTAGCTCAATTTAATGCAGAAAAACGGTATTTAGAGTACATTCAAAAAGGGTGGGATTTGTTAAAACCTGCGGCCGACTATACAGAAAGTTTAGCCGATGATAATCCTTATGAAGGAAGAATTGATAAATCAAAACCGCCTGTTTTTCCTTATGATTTAAATGCGATTTACAAAGAAGCGGGAGCGGATATTATTCGAACTACGCCTTATGGGAATGATCTTTTGGCAGATTTTGCGATGCGAACTATTGAGAAAGAAAATTTAGGTAAAAATCTTGATCCTGATTTTTTAACGGTTAGCTTTTCTTCTACAGATTATATTGGGCATACTTTTGGACCAAGATCAATGGAAATTCAAGACACTTATCTTCGATTGGATTTAACTATTGCTCGTTTTTTAGACTATTTGGATAAGACCATAGGGAAGGACAATTATTTGCTTTTTTTAACAGCGGATCATGCTGCTGCGGAGAATCCTATTTTTCTAAAAGATCATAAGTATGAGGTGACGAATATCCCATCCAAAGAGACGGTAAAGGGTATTGAAGCGTTTTCTTTGGCGACTTATGGGGTGAATTTGTTGTTGAATTATTCTAATTTTAACCTCTATTTGGATCGTGCCTTGGTACAATCTAAAAATTTAGATTTTGATAAAGTAAAACAAAGTTTTAAAACCTATTTGATGAATTTATCTTATGTAAAACGGGTGTATACTCAAGAAGATGTTTTGAATTCATCCGGCGGGGATTATTTGTTGTCGTACATTTTTAAAGGTTATGATCCCAAACAAAATGGCGATTTGGTAGTATTGCACAAAACTGGATTTATGGAATATAATGAAACGGGGACCACGCATGGCACTCCTAATAGTTATGATACGAATGTTCCTTTATTGTTTTATGGATGGAATATCCCCAAAGGTGTGTCGTATCAAAAAGAGTACATAACCTCTATAGCGCCTACGTTATCTAAATTGTTGAAAATTACGTTCCCCAACGGTACAGAAGCACAGGTTTTAGAGGAAGTTTTGAAGAAATAAGACGATTTTTAGGAACACTATTGTTTGAAAAATAGCAGAAGTCATCCTAAAGAATAAAATTTGCTCAGGCTATAAGAAACTAAAAACTCCTGAATAGTATTTTCAGGAGTTTTTCTTTTACTGAAAATCCTACTTTGGGATGCTATCTAGCTCTTTTGAATTACGATAAAGTGTATAGCTTTGTGATTTTGATGGTGAAGTTAGTAATGGATTTTTTTTAAAACAGAGTTTAAAATTGGTTCTCCACTTCAGCGGCTTGTAGCATCGAATAATGTAAATCAGTGTTTTTAATAAATGGGGATAAAAGTTCACTTCCTCGTCCGAACGTTGCCAACTCCGTATAATCGGCAGAATGATCGGTACTAATCCAACCTACGGAATTTCTTCTTTATGAAAGTCGCCTAACATGATGTCATATTGAAGGTCTAGTTCTGCAAAGCAATCTTGACTATTTCTAGTTTTGGATGCAATACAGAATCTGAAGAGTGTGGCATGAGGAATTGCAACGTGGTTTACACATTCAAGTATTTTTTACCTTACAGTTTTTCGATTCAACTAAATATAGGTCCTGTATAAAGTGCTAATACTTCTTCCATCACTTGCAATAGTAATACTGTTTTAACTTTATTTTAAAGTGCTGTCAAATCTAAAATATTAGTGGTGTTTCAAATGAATTATGTACGACAAACCCAATGCAAACTTGCGCTGTTTCTGAAGAAGTTCCTTGTATTCATTAGTATGATTTTTTTTTAAAATCTAATGTAAGTATCTGACTTTTATTTAAAGTTAAGATTATTTTATTTGACAATCCGTTACTTGTACCAATAATAAAAATGGCACGCAGATGACGCAGATTTAAACGGATTTTTTTATATAAATCAGCGAAATTCCGTATCATCCTTGTCACCCGCGTTCCATTGGTGGACACATAGCGGACAGTCATATTATTTTAACCCAGATTCCGCATTAGAAATCTACTACGACTAAATTACTTCACCATTTTTTTATTTTTTAGCTGAGTTCAGTGAATGAATTTCTTCTTCAAAACCAAGAACT
>NZ_JBPTTP010000016.1:0-3682 GCF_051547165.1 Flavobacterium sp. TSSA_36 | reverse complement strand
GCTCGAATTGTTTTTGAAAGGATTGTGTGATGGGACGCGGATGGATACGGATGAAGCGGATGGGCGCGGTTTTTTTTATGGCGAAGAATTTACGAATTATTTTGAACCCTTTCTGAGTTTTAGACTCTGAAAGGGTTTTTTGTTTAGGATTAGGCAAAGGAAAAAGGAGGGGCTAAGTTTTCGGTAGGAGTTTCGTCTGGGGCGGCAGGGGATTCGTCGGATTGCAAGGGAAAATAGCGGTATCCGATGAGGGTAGCCGTGTTGTTTTTGCGGTGGAGCGGGATGTGTCTGCTGCCTAGTTGTTTGGAAAAGCCGATAAATACAAAAGTGAGGTGGAGGTCTTCTTCTTTAGGTGGAGCGACGGTAAGGGTAATTTCTTGTTTCGTATCGGTTTTGGAAAAGAATTGGGGTGCACCATAGTTTGTGGTGAATTGGTTGGTTTCGATATTCCAATTGGCAATGGCTAGATTGAAGGTTACATGGGTGGCTTCTTCAGGCCAATTGATGTCGGTTTCCAAGAGGCATTTTGGAATGGTAAAGCTATTGTCATTGCGTTCCCATTTTTTGGAGGGTAGCACTAGTGAAAGGGGACGCAATTTATTGCTCTCAAAGCCAAGTAGGAGTTCTCGTCCGTATTTGGTTTTGATGCCTTCTGTCACCAAGCGGGAGCCGCGTACATTTTTATGGTCTTCTTTCGCGATATTCAAGAATAAGGCGTTGGCTCGGCCTGCATAACTGCCGTCTTTCGCGTTACTGTTAAAGGCATGCGTTATTAGACGAAAAATTTTGGAAGTTTTGGAGCACAGTCCCATTTGTTTGCCTTGCATTCTTACGCCATGATAATTGGGTTCTTTCCAATATTTTTCGGAGGTCATTGCCGATTCTGCTTTTTTTCGTGCACGATTGATTTCATTGTTCATAAAAAAGTTGATATCGTCTATCGTACCTTTAATTTTGAAGGGTGCTTCTACTATTGCCATAACTTTTTTTAATGCAAGATATTAAATACTGTTTTTCGTTTTTTAGAGGGATGTCATTTTTTGACATAAAACGACATAAATGTCACTTTTTGACACAAATGTCCTAAGAGTGTTGCTGTGGGGGATGGCTACGAATATGGAAAATCCAAAATCCAAAAGGCAAAAGGCAAAAGGCAAAAGGCAAAATTCAAAAGGCAAAAGGCAAAATTCAAAAGGGAAAATTCAAAAGGCAAAAGGCAAAAGGCAAAATTCAAAAGGCAAAATTCAAAATTCAAAAGGCAAAATTCAAAATTCAAAAGGCAAAAGGCAAAATTCAAAAGGGAAAATTCAAAAGGCAAAATTCAAAAGCCAAAAGGCAAAAGGCAAAATCCAAAATCCAAAAGGCAAAAGGCAAAAGGCAAAAGGCAAAAGGCAAAATTCAAAAGGGAAAATTCAAAATTCAAAATTCAAAAGGCAAAAGGCAAAATTCAAAAGGCAAAATTCAAAAGGCAAAAGGCAAATTCCAAAAGGCAAAATTCAAAAGCCAAAAGCCAAATTCCAAAATCCAAAATCCAAAAGGCAAAATTCAAAAGCAAAAGGCAAATTCCAAAACGGGGAATCGTTAAGACGCTGAGAGGCAAAGTGTTGTGCGGGGGAAGCCACGAATGCTCGAATTATTTTGAAAAGAGGGTGGTTTAACCGCAAGGGGCGCAAAGGGTTACGCAAGGGTAGCAAAGTGTTGTGTGAGGGATGACTTATTTTTTAACCACATAGAAGTATCATAGGAGCATAGTGTGGTAAAGAAGGCATAGCCGTTTTACTGTTCACATAGTTTTACTGAGAAGATGTAAAATGGTGAAAACCCAAAACCCAAAAGGCAAAATTCAAAATTCAAAATTCAAAAGGCAAAAGGCAAATTCCAAAAGCCAAATTCCAAAAGCCAAAAGCCAAATTCCAAAAGCCAACAGCCAACAGCCACGAATGCACGAATTGTTTTGAAAAGAGGCTGGGTGGTTTTTATTGTGATGAAGTAAAACAAATTTATTTAGTACTTTTAAGTTTCTATTTTTTAAATTTTCGTTTATGACAAAACATCAAGCCTTACAGTTATTTGAAGAAAAAAAAGTAAGAACCCTTTGGGATGCTGAGCAAGAGCTATGGTATTTTTCTATTGTGGATACTATAGAGGTATTAACAGGGAGTACTATTCCTAAAAGATATTGGTCGGATCTTAAAAAGAAACTTTCTAAGGAGGGAAGTCAGTTGTACGAGAATATCGTACAACTGAAAATGCAATCTTCGGATGGTAAATATTATAAAACCGATGTAGCGGATACCGAGCAGCTTTTTCGATTGATACAATCTATTCCTTCTCCAAAAGCAGAGCCTTTCAAGCTGTGGCTGGCACAAATAGCTTCGGAGCGGTTGGACGAAATGCAAGATCCTGAGCTTTCTATTGATAGGGCTTTAGCGCGCTATTTGCAATTGGGGTATTCGGAAAACTGGATTAACCAAAGGCTGAAAAGTATTGAGATACGCAAAGAACTAACAGACGAATGGAAAAAAAGAGGACTAAAAGAAGGCGTGCAATTTGCTACACTTACAGACATCATCACCAAAGCCTGGTCGGATAAAACAACTAAAGAATATAAGGTTTTGAAAGGGTTGAAAAAAGAAAACCTTAGAGATAACATGACTAATACGGAACTCATCTTGAATATGCTTGCCGAAGCCTCTACCAAAGATATTTCTCAGGCAGTACACCCTGAAACTTTTGAAGCCAATCAATTAGTGGCACAGCAAGGAGGCAACGTTGCCAAAGTGGCTTTGAAAGAGTTGGAAGCTAAAACAGGAAAAAAAGTAGTAACGGCATTGAATGCTAAGTCAATGGGGCAACTAAAATCAAACGAATAGCAGCAACAAGCACCTATGGTAAATTTTTAAACTTTGCCCAAGGTTTTTACTATAAAAAACGAACAAACAAGATACAAGGTACCTGACAGGGCACCGAGGAATAGTAAGGTTAGATTATAATCGAAGCGTACCGGAGTACTATTTGGATTTTGATTCCGTAGCGACCACTTTTTATTTAGGTTCAACTATTACAACCGAACAAGTAACCGAATAAGTAACCGAACAAGTACAGGTAGTGATTCGGTTTATGGATGAAGGGCGTTATTCAACTGCAGCATTGAGAAAGTAAGTTTTTTATGCAGCGGGGGTGTTATTGAACCATGTAAGGCATTGAAGGGCATATAAGTGGAGTGGTCAGTGGTCAGGTTTTAGTGGTCAGTATAATTGCATTTGGAAAGAGGATGTCTCGCAAAGGCGCTGAGAAGCAAAGTGTTGTGCGGGGAAAGCCACGAATGCACGAATTATTTTGAAAAGAGGGTGGTTTAACCGCAAGGGGCGCAAAGGGTTACGCAAGGGTAGCAAAGTGTTGTGTGAGGGATGACTTGTTTTTTTTAACCACATAGAAGTATCATAGGAGCATAGTGTGGTAAAGAAGGCATAGCCGTTTTACTGTTCACATAGTTTTGCTGAGAAGATGTAAAATGGTGAAAAGGCAGAAGGCAGAAGGCAAGAGGCAGAAGGCAAAAGGCAGAAGGCAAGAGGCAAGAGGCAAGAGGCAAGAGGCAGAAGGCAAAATTCAAAAGGCAAAATTCAAAAGCCAAAAGGCAAAAGCCAAAAGGCAAATTCCAAAACGGGGAATCGTTAAGACA
>NZ_JBPTTP010000015.1:0-4832 GCF_051547165.1 Flavobacterium sp. TSSA_36 | reverse complement strand
CTGACGGCTCAGTCGATGTCAAAGAAGGAACACCAGCAGGGAGTTATAGTTTAGTTTACGAGATCTGCACAAAAGCGACCCCAGTGGTTTGTGATCAAGCCACAGTGACGGTAACAGTAACTTGCAACACCACTAAAATTTCTGGAGTGGTAAGAGATGTGCTAAATAACAGGCCATTAGCAAATGTTCCCGTGACGTTAATTCCAGACAAAGCTACAACAGGTCCTGTATTGTTAATGTTAACCAAAGGCGATGGATCCTATAATTTCACAGGATTTGCAGAAGGAGATTACATCATACAAGTTCAGGATGCTAACTTGAATACTGCACAAAACTTATATAATGTTGGTCCGAGTTTGTACTTTTTAAACATTCAAAAATGTAATTATCAAGTAAGAAATTTTGATTATGACAAAACGGATTTACCGGTTTTAGGCAACTTTGTTTGGTATGATAAAAATGGTAACGGACTTCAGGACGAATGGTTTGATGCCAATAATGATGGGGTTGTGACTCAGAATTTCCCAGATGCCAATGGTTATATTGATTACAGTAAATGGGAATGGATCGATTTCAATGGAGATGGTAAATACACCGGAAAAGAGAACGAAGGCGAAATCAATGCCGCCGGTCTTGGCAATGGTACGACCAATATTCCTAATATTTTCATCACAGGGCCAAATGGTTTCTCAAGAGAAATTACCATGAGTATTCAAGGCTATTGGAGAACAAGAGGAACGTTAGGTAATTATGGAAACTACCAAGTTAAAATTGTAATGGAGCCAAATTTGGAAGCTGCCGCGCAAGCTAAATTTGCTACTGGACTAGTGAAAAATCTATCCACTGCTTTGAATATATCAAATAAAACTAAAGCTATGCAAAGTTTTGTAGTATGCGGTGTGACCACTGCCGATACCCGCAACACCAATTTAACTGCAATAGCAAGAGTTGATAACACCATAGATTTTGGTATTCAATGTCAATTGTATGCTACAATCATTGCCAAAGACGATGTTGCTGGCCCAATATTGAGCGTTGCTACAGTAACGACAAACGTTCTTACTGTATTATCAAACGACACCTCAAATGGGGCTTCAGTACAACTTGCAGATATCAATTTGAGAGTAACAATTCCAAATCCAAATTTGCGTCTAAATGCAGATGGATCAGTAGATATTTTAGCTAATACACCAGCAGGAACATATGTGATGACTTATGAGATTTGTGAAAAACGCAATCCAACAAATTGTCAAAGTGCCACTGTTACCATAACTGTGGTAGCACCAGTAATTACCGCTACCAATGATGATTTTAGTGCACAACCAATTGATTCATCAAAGGGAGCCGTTTTAGATATTTTGGGGAATGATAAACTTAACAATGGATCTGTTTTGGCCCCACAAGTAAAGATAGCTATACTAGATACAAATGGAGTGGCTGGAGTAAGCGTAGATGCACAAGGAAAAATAACCATTCCAGCAGGAACAGCAGTGGGAACCTATGTACTGACGTATGCTATCTGCGACGTGATTAATCCAAACAATTGCGCAACAGCAACCATCACAATCGTAGTAAAAGACCCTTGCGATTTTGATGATAGTGGGGTCTCATGTGATATTTTGGTACACAATGCCTTTACTCCAAATAACGATGGGACAAACGAAGCCTTCACGATAGAACGCATAGAAAACTATCCAGAGAACACCGTGGAGATTTACAACCGTTGGGGAGTATTAGTTTTTGAAGTGAATGGCTATGATAATGCTTCTAAAGTATTTGTAGGGATCTCCGAAGGTAGAGTAACGGTAAACAAAGCTGATGCCTTACCAAATGGAACCTACTACTATGTCATTAAATACAAAAAACCGATAAGTGGCAAGATGAATCAAAAAGCAGGATACCTATTCTTATCAAGATAAAAAAAACACTACTAAAGCGAGCCTGAGCGTTTCCTTTCAGGCTCAAAAAAAATAAAAAATGAAAACAAAAATAATTACTTTCATTACGATGGTATTGGCTTTGGTGAGTTATGGTCAACAAGATGCACAATTCACCCAGTACATGTACAACACCATCAATATCAATCCCGCCTATGCCGGAAGCCGAGGGGCGATGAGTGTTTTTGCACTTCACCGAACCCAATGGGTAGGATTAGATGGCGCTCCAACCACTAACGCCGCTTCTATCAACACGCCCATTAGCAATAGTAATCTCGGATTAGGGATTTCTTTTGTGAATGACAAAATAGGACCAACCAATGAAAATACCATTGCAGCTGATTTGTCCTATAGCATTCAAACATCAGCCGATTATAAATTATCATTTGGAATGAAAGCTACGGCTAACTTATTTAATTTAGATGTCAATAAATTAAATCCCGCCGACCAAGGAGACAAACAGTTTGAAAACTTAAGAAACGTTTTCACTCCAAACATTGGAGCAGGGATTTACTACCATTCCGACAAAGCCTATTTAGGAGTGTCGGTGCCTAATTTTATTCAAAGCAACCGCTACGATGATAACCAAGTGGCTATTTTTAAAGAAAAAATCAATTATTATTTCATTGGAGGCTATGTTTTTGATTTGTCTAATGATATCAAATTCAAACCCGCTTTTTTAACTAAATTAGTTGAAGGTTCGCCGCTGCAAGTGGATGTTTCGGCCAACTTCATGTTTGTTGAAAAAGTGACACTTGGTCTTGCCTACCGATGGAGTGCTGCCATGAGTGCGATGGTTGGATTTCAAGTCACCGATGGTATGTATATTGGGTACGGCTATGATTTAGAAACCACCAATTTGAATAATTACAATTCAGGTTCGCATGAAATTTTCTTGCGTTATGAACTATTTAAAAACAACAACAAACTTATCACGCCCCGTTTCTTCTAAAAATCGAATATGAGAAATACTATCCTGATCACCATATTGTCGCTAAGTTTTTTTTCATGGAATGCTCACGCCCAAAAAGCCAAAGTTAGTGCTGCCAATAAAAACTATAGCAATTATGCCTACGTAGATGCCATACAAACCTACGAGCGATTAGCCAACAAAGGCTATGCCTCTGCTGAGATGTTCCAAAAATTAGGCAATGCTTATTATTTTAATGCTGATTTTGAAAAAGCAGCGCAGTGGTATGAAAAATTATACCAAATGCAATCTGAATTGGAACCCGAGTATTATTATCGCTATGCACAGTCTTTAAAATCAATCGGAAAAACAAAAGAAGCCGCACAAGTTTTAGCCAAATTTGAAGGAAAAGCCAGCAATGATAGTCGTGCGAAACGCTTACAAAACAACACCGATTATCTAGAAGAGATCAAAGCCAATATAGGAATATATACCATCGAAAACGCAGGGATTAACTCAAGATTTTCGGATTATGGAAGTGCGGTGGTCGACAATAAATTGGTTTTTGCTTCCGCAAGAGACACCGGAGGAGTGGGACAACGTAAACATTCCTGGACGGGAGAACATTTTACTAATTTGTATGCTGCGGGAGTTAATGGGGATTTAATTCCTAGTGATCCCAAGCGTTATGATGCCAATGTGAATTCCAAATTTCATGAAGCCACGCCCGTTTTTACCAAAGATGCTAAAACCATGTATTTCACTCGAAATAACTATTTGGATGGCAAGAAAGGGAAAGACGCCAATAAAGTAACGTTACTCAAGATTTATAAGGCCACTTTAGTAAATGAAAGATGGACCAATGTAATCGAATTGCCTTTTAATAGTGACCAATACAGCACAGCACATCCAGCGTTGAGTCCTGATGAACAAATTTTGTATTTTGCCTCAAACCGCCCTGGAACCCTAGGGCAATCGGATTTGTATAAAGTAGCGATTAACAGCGATGGAACTTTTGGACAACCGATCAATTTAGGTACTGAAATCAATACCGAGGGACGAGAAACATTCCCTTTTGTAACCAATGACAATCAGCTGTATTTTGCATCAGACGGACATCCTGGACTGGGAGGATTGGATATCTTTACCGCCAAAATAAATACTGACGGTAGTTTTGGCGAAGTAGAAAATGATGGTGCCGAGGTGAATTCCCCTAAAGATGATTTTGGATATTACCGAGACAGCGAAACCAACAGAGGTTTTTTTACTTCGAATCGAGAAGGGGGCCTTGGCTCAGATGACATATACAGATTTACGAGCAAGAGTCGTTGCAAACAGCTTTTAAAAGGACAAATCACCGATAGTGCCACGGGCGAATTTTTGGCTCGAGCAACGGTTACCTTGTTAAACAAGCAATACAAAGAGATCGCAACAACAACAGCTGACACCCAAGGTAATTACACTTTTACCATTGATTGTAGACGTACTTATAGTGTTCGCGCCCAGCAAAAAGACTACACTCCAAAGGAAACCAAAATAAAAATTGCAGCTACTTCAGGCGAGACCGTTGTTGATTTGCAACTAGAAAGTACTGTTTGTAAAGTAGCCATTGGTGACGATCTAGGAAAATGTTTTGGAATCAAGATGATTTACTTTGATTTGGATAAATCCAATATTAGAGGTGAAGCGGCTTTAGATTTAGAAAAAATATTAGATGCGTTACAACAACATCCAACAATGAAATTGGATATTCGCTCGCATACCGATTGTAGACAAACCGCTAAATACAACATGGCGTTATCTGATCGCAGGGCTAAAGCAACTATCGCTTGGTTAAATGCCAAAGGCATCGACAAATCAAGATTAACCGGAAAAGGATATGGCGAAAGTCAGCTAGTGAATGATTGTGGCTGTGAACCAACAAACGCTTCAACTTGCAGCGAGGAACAACACCAAATGAATAGAAGAAGTGAATTTATTATAAC
>NZ_JBPTTP010000014.1:0-5567 GCF_051547165.1 Flavobacterium sp. TSSA_36 | reverse complement strand
AAAAAAACCCTTCATTTTTGATGAAGGGTTTTCTAAAGAAAGGCGGCGACATACTCTCCCACAAATTGCAGTACCATCTGCGCAGGCGGGCTTAACTTCTCTGTTCGGGATGGGAAGAGGTGAGCCCCGCCGCAATAACCACCTTAAGGTCGTTTTGCAATGGGTATTCCGATCATTCGGAACAACATTACAGAATATCTTAACATACTGAGATAAAGAATATAAAAAGTTCATCCTGAAATTGATTCAGGATCTAGAAAGTTTCTCCCCGAGCCTTTCGGCTCGGGAAAATATGTACATAAGCTTACGGGTTATTAGTACTACTCGACTATGACATTACTGCCTTTACATCTATAGCCTATCAACGTGGTCATCTCCCACGACCCTTAAAAGAAATCTCATCTTGTGGTGGGTTTCGCGCTTATATGCTTTCAGCGCTTATCCCTTCCAAACGTAGCTACTCTGCGGTGCCCCTGGCGGGACAACAGATACACTAGAGGTTTGTCCAATTCGGTCCTCTCGTACTAGAATCAGATCCACTCAAATTTCTAACGCCCACAGTAGATAGAGACCGAACTGTCTCACGACGTTCTGAACCCAGCTCGCGTGCCACTTTAATGGGCGAACAGCCCAACCCTTGGGACCTTCTCCAGCCCCAGGATGTGACGAGCCGACATCGAGGTGCCAAACCCCCCCGTCGATATGAGCTCTTGGGGGAGATCAGCCTGTTATCCCCGGCGTACCTTTTATCCTTTGAGCGATGGCCCTTCCATGCGGAACCACCGGATCACTATGCTCTACTTTCGTACCTGATCGACCTGTATGTCTCTCAGTCAAGCTCCCTTATGCCATTGCACTCTACGCACGGTTACCAAGCGTACTGAGGGAACCTTTAGAAGCCTCCGTTACTCTTTTGGAGGCGACCACCCCAGTCAAACTACCCACCAAGCAATGTCCCCCGTTTTCGGGGTTAGGCCTCAGATAAACAAAGGGTTGTATTTCAACAATGACTCCACAACGCCTAGCGACGCCACTTCACAGTCTCCAACCTATCCTACACATCATTTATCCAAGGTCAATACTAAGCTATAGTAAAGGTGCACAGGGTCTTTTCGTCCCACTGCGGGTAAACGGCATCTTCACCGTTACTACAATTTCACCGAGCTCATGGCTGAGACAGTGTCCAGATCGTTACACCATTCGTGCAGGTCGGAACTTACCCGACAAGGAATTTCGCTACCTTAGGACCGTTATAGTTACGGCCGCCGTTTACTGGGGCTTCAATTCAATGCTTCTCCGAAGATAACATCTCCTCTTAACCTTCCAGCACCGGGCAGGTGTCAGGCCCTATACTTCATCTTACGATTTTGCAGAGCCCTGTGTTTTTGATAAACAGTCGCCTGGACCTCTTCACTGCGGCCCCGATTACTCGGGGCGACCCTTCTCCCGAAGTTACGGGTCTATTTTGCCTAATTCCTTAGCCATGAATCTCTCGAGCACCTTAGGATTCTCTCCTCGACTACCTGTGTCGGTTTACGGTACGGGTACTAATTACCTGAAGTTTAGAGGTTTTTCTTGGAAGCCCTTAGGCGCACTATCTCTTTGACCGAAGTCTCCGAGTACTATCGTATTTCCCCAAGCCGCGTGGATTTGCCTGCGCAGCTTATAGGTAGGTACTTCAACGAACTATTCCGTCAGTTCGCGGCGCTTTCATCACTCCGTCACCCCATCACAGTAATCAGTAGTACGGGAATATTAACCCGTTGGCCATCGACTGTCCCTTTCGGGTTCGCCTTAGGTCCCGACTAACCCACAGCTGATTAGCATAGCTGTGGAAACCTTAGTCTTTCGGTGTGCGGGTTTCTCGCCCGCATTATCGTTACTTATGCCTACATTTTCTTTTCTATCCAGTCCAGCATGCCTTACGACACACCTTCTACCCTGATAGAATGCTCCCCTACCACTTGTAATAAATTACAAATCCATAGCTTCGGTAATATGTTTATGCCCGATTATTATCCATGCTCGTCCGCTCGACTAGTGAGCTGTTACGCACTCTTTAAATGAATGGCTGCTTCCAAGCCAACATCCTAGCTGTCTGGGCAGACAAACCTCGTTCTTTCAACTTAACATATATTTGGGGACCTTAGCTGATGGTCTGGGTTCTTTCCCTCTCGGACTTGGACCTTAGCACCCAAGCCCTCACTGCATAAAAACATTATATAGCATTCGGAGTTTGTCAGGAATTGGTAGGCGGTGAAGCCCCCGCATCCAATCAGTAGCTCTACCTCTATATAACTTATAATATGCGCTGCACCTAAATGCATTTCGGGGAGTACGAGCTATTTCCGAGTTTGATTGGCCTTTCACCCCTACCCACAGGTCATCCGAAGACTTTTCAACGTCAACCGGTTCGGACCTCCACACTGTGTTACCAGCGCTTCATCCTGCCCATGGGTAGATCACACGGTTTCGCGTCTAACACTACTGACTAAAGCGCCCTATTCAGACTCGCTTTCGCTACGGATCCGTGGCTTAACCACTTATCCTTGCCAGCAACGTTAACTCGTAGGCTCATTATGCAAAAGGCACGCCGTCACCCCACAAAAGGGCTCCGACCGCTTGTAAGCGTATGGTTTCAGGATCTATTTCACTCCGTTATTCACGGTTCTTTTCACCTTTCCCTCACGGTACTGGTTCACTATCGGTCTCTCAGGAGTATTTAGCCTTAGCGGATGGTCCCGCCAAATTCAGACAGGGTTTCACGTGCCCCGCCCTACTCAGGATACCACTATCTATTATACTTGTTACCCATACGAGGCTATCACTCTCTTTGGCTCGACTTTCCAGTCAATTCTGGTTCCTTGTACATAAAATATCGTGGTCCTACAACCCCAACATTGCCGTAACAACATTGGTTTGGGCTAATCCGCGTTCGCTCGCCACTACTTACGGAATCACTTTTGTTTTCTTCTCCTCCGCCTACTTAGATGTTTCAGTTCAGCGGGTTTGCCCACCTATCGGTGTACTATGTCTTCAACATAGTGGGTTGCCCCATTCAGGTATTTACGGATCAATTCGTGTGTGCCGATCCCCGTAACTTTTCGCAGCTTATCACGCCTTTCATCGCCTCTGAGAGCCTAGGCATCCCCCATACGCCCTTATTTTGCTTATTGTACTTTTTTTAGTGATTAGTCCTTAGTAATTAGTCCTTAGCTTTCGCTAATTACTATCCACTAGTTACTAATTACTAAAAAGTGTTCTTTCTACTTTTTATTATTTCTTATCTCAATATGTCAATGAACTTTTTTCTAGTGAGTAGTGCTTAGTAATTAGTGATTAGCTTTTGACTAATTACTTTTTACTCTTTACTATTCACTCGAATAGTGGAGAATAACGGAGTCGAACCGTTGACCTCCTGCGTGCAAGGCAGGCGCTCTAGCCAGCTGAGCTAATCCCCCATTTTTTTTTAAATTCCAAAAATTTTAATTTCCAAATTCCAAAAAAATAAGGATCTCAACCTCTAGAATTTCCTTTTTAAGTGTAAATAGTAGTCCCGGGCAGACTCGAACTGCCGACCCCTACATTATCAGTGTAGTACTCTAACCAGCTGAGCTACGAGACTCTGTTTTTTACTTAATTCTTTATTCAATTTCTTTAAATTAACAGCAAGAGTAATATAACCGGTGTCTTAGCACCTTTAAAATCTTCTTCTTTTTCCCTAGCGTGCTTTACGCTAACACTAAGGCTCTAGAAAGGAGGTGTTCCAGCCGCACCTTCCGGTACGGCTACCTTGTTACGACTTAGCCCTAGTTACCAGTTTTACCCTAGGCAGCTCCTTGCGGTCACCGACTTCAGGCACCCCCAGCTTCCATGGCTTGACGGGCGGTGTGTACAAGGCCCGGGAACGTATTCACCGGATCATGGCTGATATCCGATTACTAGCGATTCCAGCTTCACGGAGTCGAGTTGCAGACTCCGATCCGAACTGTGACCGGCTTTATAGATTCGCTCCTGGTCACCCAGTGGCTGCTCTCTGTACCGGCCATTGTAGCACGTGTGTAGCCCAAGGCGTAAGGGCCGTGATGATTTGACGTCATCCCCACCTTCCTCACAGTTTGCACTGGCAGTCTCGTTAGAGTTCCCGACATGACTCGCTGGCAACTAACAACAGGGGTTGCGCTCGTTATAGGACTTAACCTGACACCTCACGGCACGAGCTGACGACAACCATGCAGCACCTTGTAAATTGTCTTGCGAAAAGTCTGTTTCCAAACCGGTCAATCTACATTTAAGCCTTGGTAAGGTTCCTCGCGTATCATCGAATTAAACCACATGCTCCACCGCTTGTGCGGGCCCCCGTCAATTCCTTTGAGTTTCATTCTTGCGAACGTACTCCCCAGGTGGGATACTTATCACTTTCGCTTAGCCACTGAAGTTGCCCCCAACAGCTAGTATCCATCGTTTACGGCGTGGACTACCAGGGTATCTAATCCTGTTCGCTACCCACGCTTTCGTCCATCAGCGTCAATCCATTAGTAGTAACCTGCCTTCGCAATTGGTATTCCATGTAATCTCTAAGCATTTCACCGCTACACTACATATTCTAGTTACTTCCTAATAATTCAAGTCTAGCAGTATCAATGGCCGTTCCACCGTTGAGCGATGGGCTTTCACCACTGACTTACCAAACCGCCTACGGACCCTTTAAACCCAATGATTCCGGATAACGCTTGGATCCTCCGTATTACCGCGGCTGCTGGCACGGAGTTAGCCGATCCTTATTCTTACAGTACCGTCAAGGTTCTACACGTAGAACTGTTTCTTCCTGTACAAAAGCAGTTTACAATCCATAGGACCGTCATCCTGCACGCGGCATGGCTGGATCAGGCTTGCGCCCATTGTCCAATATTCCTCACTGCTGCCTCCCGTAGGAGTCTGGTCCGTGTCTCAGTACCAGTGTGGGGGATCTCCCTCTCAGGACCCCTACCCATCGTTGCCTTGGTAAGCCGTTACCTTACCAACTAGCTAATGGGACGCATGCTCATCTTTTGCCGTTGTGACTTTAATGCAGTGTTGATGCCAACTCTGCATACTATGAGGTATTAATCCAAATTTCTCTGGGCTATCCCTCTGCAAAAGGTAGATTGCATACGCGTTACGCACCCGTGCGCCGGTCTCTGGTTCCGAAGAACCATACCCCTCGACTTGCATGTGTTAAGCCTGCCGCTAGCGTTCATCCTGAGCCAGGATCAAACTCTTCATCGTATATTGTTTGCTTAATTACTCAAGCTATTTATATTTGAATCCAATTCTATCGGTTCTTATTCTAATCTCTCGATTATCTTACTCTTATTTCTTTGTTTCGATTTGCATCGAAACGGCTGTCAATTCAATATGTCTAGGAACGTATTCTTCTTGTTTTATTCGCTTATCATTGTTGTGATTAGCGGGTGCAAAAGTAGAAATTCTTTTTTTAATTAGCAAGAAATATTTGAAGTTTTTTTTGAGAAAATTTTTCTCGTTTTTATCTCAATCTCTTACCCAATCTCTCAATGAACTTCCCG
>NZ_JBPTTP010000013.1:0-6856 GCF_051547165.1 Flavobacterium sp. TSSA_36 | reverse complement strand
CACATTGGTTTGTGCCGCAGTTGCCGTACTAATAGCCGTTGGTTGTGTAATGGTAAAGTTTCGAGTAGCCGTACAAGAATTTGCATCGGTTACTGTTACGGTATAGGTTCCTGCACTTAATCCGGTTGCAGTCGCAGCGGTTCCACCCGAAGGCGACCAAGAATAAGTATAGCCACCAGCACCTCCTGAAGGCGTCACAGAAGCGGAACCATTAGATCCACCGTTGCAAGACACATTGGTTTGCGCCGCAGTTGCCGTACTGATAACCGTTGGTTGTGTAATTGTAAAGTTTCTAGTAGCTGAACATGCGTTAGCATCTGTTACTGTTACGGTATAGGTTCCTGCATTTAATCCAGTAGCTGTAGCAGCGGTTCCCCCCGAAGGCGACCAAGAATAAGTATAGCCACCAGCACCTCCTGAAGGCGTCACATAAGCAGAACCGTTAGATCCACCGTTGCAAGACACATTGGTTTGTGCCGTAGTTGCCGTACTAATAGCCGTTGGTTGTGTAATGGTAAAGTTTCGAGTAGCCGTACAAGAATTTGCATCGGTTACTGTTACAGTATAGGTTCCTGCACTTAATCCAGTAGCTGTTGCAGCTGTTCCTCCCGAGGGTGACCAAGAATAAGTGTACCCACCAGCACCACCAGAAGGAGTCACCGAAGCAGAACCATTAGATCCACCGTTACAAGACACATTGGTTTGCGATGCAGTTGCCGTACTGATAGTCGTTGGTTGTGTAATTGTAAAGTTTCTAGTAGCTGTACATGCGTTAGCATCGGTTACTGTTACGGTATATGTTCCAGCACTTAATCCAGTAGCTGTTGCAGCCGTTCCACCCGAAGGTGACCAAGAATAAGTATATCCACCAGCACCTCCCGAAGGAGTTACGGATGCAGAACCGTTAGCTCCACCGTTACAAGACACATTGGTTTGCGCCGCAGTTGCCGTACTGATAATCGTTGGTTGTGTAATTGTAAAGTTTCGAGTAGCCGTACATGCGTTAGCATCGGTTACCGTTACGGTATATGTTCCTGCACTTAATCCAGTAGCTGTTGCAGCCGTTCCACCCGAAGGCGACCAAGAATAAGTATATCCACCAGCACCTCCCGAAGGAGTCACGGAAGCAGAACCATTAGATCCACCGTTACAAGACACATTTGTTTGTGCAGCAGTTGCCGTACTGATAGCTGTTGGTTGTGTAATTGTAAAATCACGAGTTGTCGAACAACCATTATTATCTGTTACAGTACAAGTCCAGACTCCAGGGGTCAAACCAGTAACAGAAACTGTTCCATCACCTGTTGGGGTGCCTGGTGTCCAGTTGTAAGTATATGGTCCTGTTCCTCCAGTAGCAGCATTTACTGTTGCTGCACCAGTTGAACCACCATTACAAGCAACGTTTGTTTGAGATGCTGCTGTTAAAGTAATTGTAGTCACGGATAATACTCCTGAACTTGAATTGGTGCTACAAGAACCATCCTTAGCCACGCAGCGATATAAAAAACCGTTCATGCCAGAAGTTGCCCCTGTGATTGTTAAAGTACTTGTTGTTGCATTCGAGTAAACACCACTATTTGTAATATCTGTAAAACCAGAACCCGTATTTACTTGCCATTGATAAGCCGTCGCACCAGTTGCGGTTGCTGAGAATGTAATATTACCACCATTACAAATTGATTGGTTTGAAGGACTAGCAGTTACAACAGGTGCTGTACATGCAGGTACTTCAAAAAGGCGAAAATTGTCTACTGCAAATTCTTGATTTGCACTACCATCTGCACTAACTCTAAAACGCAAATCTAAGGTTGTACCTGTTCCAGAAATATTCCAATTAAATTCCTGAAAAGTTTTAGAAAGTTGAGTTCCATCACCGTAATTATCACCGTCAGTATCTTCGGATAGATAGCCTGCATTTGTTGCGGATGTATCTCCGTTAAAACCTCCAACTCTTGTCCAAGCACCACCGTCTATTCTATATTCTATAATTAAAAAATCATAAGCAGGACCAAAAGCTGGATTCTGCCAACTTTGATTTTTATATGCTGCAAATAGACCTTTAAAACTTAGTCCCGTTTTTCCCGCAATATTAATACCAGTCCATGTAATATTTTGGATTTTATCATTTATGTCTGTAATTCCAGTTCTGGCTCTATCTGTATCTTCACCTGCCCAAAATTTTGTCCCTTGAATATTTTGGTATGTTATAAAAGTATCTAAACCACCGATAGGGTTTTGCATAGCAAGATTATTTCCATCAGTCCTCATGAAATAGTAAGAAAAAGGATTTGAAGGAAATCCAATATCAATTGAAGGTGTTCTGGTTCCAGTACTTGGAGCTCCCGTATCCTCGAAGGTATCGCTCCAAAACTGCGTTTGCGCATTTCCTCCAGTCCAAAACAGGGAGAGCAACAAGATAAAAATTAAAGCAAAGTTTTTTTTCATGGTTACATCATTTAATTAGCTATTATTTGTTAAAAACTAGTTAGGGATTCCTGCCATTAGGACAGGTTTTAGTGCTATACATTGTGAAGCCGTCATTATACCTTGATCTATACTAAGAATTTCAATTGCAATTTGTTTTTTATCTTCACAAGCTATATTTAAGGTAGTAGTGAAAGAAACTATTGTTCCCGGTTGATTTTCATGAGGTTCATTTAATAAATAAGCTGAAATTATTTTAATCTGTTCCCCTAATAGGGTTGCATCAGCACCATTGTTCCAAGGATTACAAGCATTTATTAGTGAAATTATTTCCTCTGCTGTCATTCGTTTCCAATTAATATAAGTGTCTGACAAATCGGGCTTTTCATAATAATAGGATCGTCTTTCATCTTGCGGCTCGTTGGGAATATTATTTCCAAATTGCAGCATATTTGCTGTATTCAAAGCAACCTGAGCCAAATGTTCACTTAGTTTTACACTTAGTTTGCCATAAGTATCACCCGCTTCAATAACAATAGGATCATTAAAAATGATATTTCCTTCATCAAATTTTGAGTTCATAAAATGTACACAAATTGCTGTTTCGGTTTCCTGATTTTTAAGAACTTCAAAAATGGGCATAGATCCTCGATATTGTGGCAGTGGTCCGGGATGAAAATTGATGAATTTATTTTCTCCGTATGCTAAAACGCTTTCAGGAAGTAAAAATGGAAATGAGATGGAAAAGATGTAGTCAGGTTGGATCTTATCAATCCATGTTCTCATTTCAGACATGCTTTTAGTATTGGGAAAAGATTTAAAACCAAAATTGTTGTCTTCAGCTTCTCTTTCTAGTGCGTCTGTGATTGTATGGCTTCCTTTTCCAATTGCAATGGCACATATGAATTTTTCAAATGCTAATAATTGTAGTGCTTTAAAAGCAAATTTTCCACCGCATAGTACTAATATTTTTTTCTGTGCTTCCATAATTAAATACACGTATAGCTATTATACCATGCCGATGTTGAATTATTGAGGTTCTGATTAGTTAATTTTTGAAAATGTTCAGAGACATCATTTGCAATACTTTCTATCTGTATTTCACATTTTCCTTCACTATTTGGAATTATAGTGGAGTTGTATAAAGGTGAAATAGAAGTATTTGTTTTAGAATCAAAATAAATAGTACCTCTTGGACTTTTAAACGTAAAAGATTTGATGCCTGAGGCTATTTGCGTCATGTTATTTTTAGAAAGGTCAATTAATTCTATAACTTTTAATGCTAAAGAAGCACTTTCCCAGCTTAGTAATGAAAATATATTAGGAGTTCTGTTCGCTGCTGTTATTGTTTCGATAAATATTTTATTTTCCTCAGAGTCTATTTTTTTAGACCAGGCTGCAATTCCTTTTATGTTGTCGCCAGGATATTCTGCATCCGCAAGCATCATTTCTTCAAGTCCGAAAGGAGGTAAGTAAATGGGAATATTTTGTTCTTCAAATGCGTTTTTGATAGCTTCAAAATACCAGTGAACAAAATCACCGCTAAACAAACTCAATAAGGCACTGTTAGGAAATTTTTCTAAATGGTCTTTTAAAGGTGCAATCGTAAAATCTTCTTCCTTGTACCCTGTGGCATGATTAAAAGCGATTTTCCCACCATTTTCTTCAAATCCTTTTGATATTCCATAAGTATGTAAATAGCCTCCATCATAATAACCTGTCACCATTCCGGCTGATGTATATCCATCATTTATGGCTTGTCTGGCAGCCATTGAAGCTCCTAAGGAGTTGTGTAGTGAATGATAAAAAATATTTGGGCAAGCAGGCCATTCGTGAGGCAAATTGGCTCCGGCATCTAAAACAATTAACATTTTGTTGGCGGCAAGAAAGAGAGGACGAAGTAATTGCGCCATACGATGACCTATGTAAGCAATTACTACAGAAACGTTTTCTTCTAGTAAAAGTTTTTCCGCACTACGGTAACATTGTTGTTTATCTGCACCAAAACCTATGTTTTCCGTAACGATTCGAATGTCGTTTCTTCCTAAATGTTTTAATCCGGAACGTAGTCCCTCATAAAGATCGAAACTAATGCTTTGATAGTATGTTGATCGGGCTAATAAAATACCTATTGTTTGCATATTTTTTAAGTAAAAAAGGAAATTTCCCTATTGAAAATTTCCTTTAATGTTTTTAATTAATTTCTGCTTGGAAATATCCCTTCCGTTGCGATGGAATAATTAATAGTTAAGTAGGGATTCATTATATCAAAAGGCGCATTTCCACCTGTTGCATCTGATGTTCCGCTTACTGTTGTGCCTCCTGTATAAACATTTGGAGTAGCTCCGTTTCCTGAATAAGTCGGAGTTATTGTTGTAGATGGGAAGTTACCTTCTGGTACAGATTCATCAGCATTCCCTGAGGAGGCCTTTATTTTTACACTAACATTATTCAATGTATGAATATGCTGTGGTAAATTTGGCAATAATAGAGTAGTGGTGGGTAAACCACCCATTTCTCCGATAGTATAATTTGGAAGGCCTGCTCCTTGTCCCTGACCAATAGGTACACGTCCTTGTAAATCTGGTAATCCAAATGTGTTTTGCCCATTTCCTCCATAATTAGTTCCTAAGAGTGCAAATAAAGCTGTGTTTTGGGCAATACTCATAATTTGTCCCTGACATGTTAAGTAGCCTATGGGAGCAAAATTAAATCCTAATATTTTTATTTCACCAATAAAGGGTTCTGTAGACATAATGTTTTGTTTTAAGAGTTGTTTTAATTTCTAGTTGGAAAAATTCCTTGAGTAGCTATCGAATAATTAACAACTAAATATGGATTCATGATAGATAGAGGAAGGTTTCCTCCTGTTATATCTGTAGTACCGGAAACAGTAGTCCCTCCCGTAAAAACATTTGGGCTTGCTCCACTTCCTGAATAAGTGGGAGTTGTTGTTGTAGCTGGGAAGTTACCTTCTGGTACAGATTCATCAGCATTCCCTGAGGAGGCATTTATTTTTACACTAACATTACTCAATGTATGAATATGCGATGGGATATTAGATGTTAGCAATGTTACATTTGGAGTACCAGCAGCTTCACCCATAACATGTAATGGTAATCCTGGGCCTTGACCCTGCCCAATAGGCATACGCCCCTGCAAATTAGGAATTCCAAAAGTTTGAACTCCGTTTCCTCCATAAGTTGTACCCAGTAAAGAAAAAAGAGCAGTATTTTGTGCAATTGATAATAGTTGGCCACTGCAGCTCATATAGCCTCGAGGCGCAAAATCAAATCCAAAAATTTTAATTTCTCCAATAAATGGTTCTGTAGACATAGTTTTTTTGTTAAATGGTTAGTTAAGTTTTTGTTTTTCAGTTGATTATTACTGTAAACTTGTGAAATAATATTTAAAATTTTATATTTAGTATATTTTAAATACGACTATTCTTAAATTATGGTTTAATTCATCTTGTCTTTTCAAAATAACTTATAAATCAGATAGTTGGGTATAAAAAATGTCATGAGATAATGATTCTATGTCATGAAATTTTGTATTGTAAATATTCTCTTTAAAGTTCAATGTTTATAAAAACTCAAAAACAAGACTATCTTTGTTTTTTTAAAGAAATACATAATGTCCCACCATCATTTTCTCCTTCACAAACCTTATGGCTTTTTAAGTCAGTTTATTTATGAGTTAAAACGCAAAAAAAGACTTTTGGGTGAACTTTACGATTTTCCTGAAGGCACGATGGCTATTGGTCGTCTAGATGAAGATTCCGAAGGTTTACTTTTATTAACCACCGATGGAAAAGTTAGTGAACGTATTAGGAGCAAGAAAGTAGAAAAGGAGTATTATGTGCAAGTGGATGGTGTAATAACTCTAGAAGCTATTGAGCAGATAAAGAGGGGAGTTGAAATTGGGTTTAATGGAACCAAGTACATCACCAAACCTTGCGAAGCCTTTATTTTAAAGGAAATTCCTGAATTTGGACCACGTGGCAAAAAAATAAGAGACGAACGTCATGGCCCCACCTCTTGGGCTTCGATTACTGTGAATGAAGGGAAATTTCGTCAAGTACGAAAAATGACTGCTGCTGTAGGGTTTCCAACACTTCGTTTAGTAAGGGTTCGTATCGGTGATCTTCATTTGGGATTGCTAAAAGCAGGCGATGTTATCAAAGTATCCAAGCTATTATAAGATCATGCTACTAGTCATTAGGCTTTGGCTCTAGGGCAATGTTTTTAAGTCAAGAAATTTTAGAGTAAAGAGTAACGATACTTGATTTTAGATTTTATGCTACTAATTAAAACACTTGTTTTTAAGTAGTTTACATATCTTACACCAAAAAAACACTCATAGAATCAACAATCAATAATTGGTTTTTCGATAACATACTGACATTGGGCTTGAGAGAGCTTCAAATAAA
>NZ_JBPTTP010000012.1:0-36121 GCF_051547165.1 Flavobacterium sp. TSSA_36 | reverse complement strand
TTCCCGTTGGGAGCCGTTCCCGTAATACTTCATAATTGGCCGAACTAACCAGCCCAAATTTGGACTGGTTAAAATAGCTGTATTATTTAGTTGCTGGATAGGATAACGCAAATTTGCGCTGTCCTATTAAAGATTAGTTTCATTAGTTGCTGGAAAGGATAGCCCAAATTTGGGCTGTCCTTAAAAAATATTGATAGTAACATTTTGAATAAAAAAAACACCCTTAAAAGAGTGTTTTTTTTTCAAAGTGTAGCAAATGTGTAGCAAAACCTTTGCGAAGCCTTATAAATAGGCTTTTTTTGTGACCACGGCAGGGTTCGAACCTGCAACCCTCAGAGTCGAAATCTGATATTCTATCCAGTTGAACTACGCAGTCAATAGCTATAAATTTTAAAATTCTAAACTCCAAGGAAACCGGGATTTGGAATAAAAAAATTAAGACAATAATTTTTTTACTAAGGTTGAAATCGTCTTACCATCCGCTTTTCCAGCTAATTCAGCTGAGGCCAAGCCCATTACTTTACCCATAGCAGCCATTCCTGAAGCGCCATTATCAGCAATAATTTTGGCGACCACTTCTTCAACTTCAGCTTCACTTAATTGAGCAGGTAAAAATTGTTCAATCACAGCAGCTTGCAACAATTCTGGTTCTGCTAAATCCGCTCTACCTTGTTCAGTATAGATCGCAGCACTATCTTTTCTTTGTTTTACCAAACGTTGCAACAATTTAATTTCTTCTTCTTCAGTAATTTCTTCTTTTGCTCCGCTTTCGGTTTGGGCTAAAAGTATCCCTGATTTCACAGCTCTCAAAGCTTCTAATGCTAACGTATTTTTTGCTCTCATGGCGTTTTTTATTTCGTCCATGATTCGTACTGATAAACTCATTTTTTATTTATTTTTAGTGGCCTAGTTTTTAAAATATTTAAGAAAAAACACTTTTACTTTCAAAAAAATCCTGACTCAAGCGTTGCAAATTTAGAACATTTAAATGGCAATAACAACTCAATTTTTACTCAGAATCCCCGTTATATGCCTTGATGGAACTAAATTATTCAACTAGACAAGAGCTCCTGTACAATTTTTGAAAAAGAAAAACAATGCCCATGTATGTCATTCAATAACTTAAATTATCCACTAATACTCCTGTAATTGCCTTTTAAAAATTGGAATAGATCCTAAATTTTCAGAAGAATTTAGTACTTGTATTTTTCTATTGCAGCATCAGTGCATAAGGAATGCTATCATGTGTTATTACAAAAAAAGCCTGAAAAGATCAGGCTTTTACTAACTTTCAAACACTGAATTAATCTACATTATCATGCAAATACGAATTGGTAGATCTGAATTGTAATTCGTTATTACTATCTGTACTCACGGTTATTCTTGAGTTTTGATTTGTCATTTGCGTATTAGTCAATTCTACACCGTTACGTTTATATGCAGGCTCTCTTTCCAACTCATCAATACGAGTTACATTACTATGAAACTTATAATTGAATTCTTTTAGTTTTTTTCTTCGTTCTTCTGCTCTAAAACGAAGTGTTTCCTCGATAGTCATATCTAATGGAGAAATGGCCTCTGCCATCATTTCCATGGGCTCCGAAAGCTCCACTTGCTTCATTGTGATGTTTAACTCCGCAGGTATTTCTTCTTCTAACTTCGTTACAGGTTTAGATTGCATGTAATCATTTTCAACCTCCATATATTCTTCCAAGGAATACTTTATCACTCCATTATCCGATAATTCAGTAACCGGTACAAACTGTACGGGTTGTACAACATGAATATCATTGGCTTCATGAGCCAATTCAAACACCACCTTTTCTTCACTTTTGGATTGCGATGGAATTGCAAAATTCGACTTTGAAGTTACCGGCAAATCAAATGAAAAAGCCGTTTGATTTTCCTCAGCAATTACCTTCTGATTGGGCAACTGCACCTCTTCTTTTGAAGGAAGAGAAATTGTAAAATCAAAATCTTCAATGGGAGAAACTATTTCAAAAGTGACATCTAAATTTTTAATAAATTCAGACATAACCATTAATTCATCATTATTAATAATTGGAGAAGTAATTTCAGCAACTACTGGTTTTTCTTGTTCAATTTCCTCTTCTAATTCAAAGACTACCCTCTCATTTGTATTTTCGGAAATTGTCTCGTTTAGATTAAAAGCTGCTACTGGGGAAGCAATTAAATTATGAACACTTCTTTGTTCTTCTTCAAGCGTATGAATAATTTTCTTTGGCTCCGTATTTACAATCTCATTTTGTTGTTCTACATCAAAACCTGTTGCAATGATTGTTACAGAAATTGCATCTCCTAACAATTCATCTTCTCCAACTCCCATGATAATATTAGCATTGTGACCTGCTTCATTTTGGATATGATCATTAATTTCACCAATTTCATCAATTGTAATTTCATTAGCTCCTGAAACAATAAGTAACAAAACGTTTTTAGCGCCAGTAATTTTATTATCATTTAACAATGGAGAATCTAACGCAGATACTATTGCTTCCTTGGCTCTATTTTCTCCGGAAGCATTAGCCGACCCCATTATAGCAGTACCGCTATTATACAATACCGTTTTAGCATCACGCAAATCGATGTTTTGGGTATAGTGATGAGTAATCACTTCAGCAATCCCTCTAGAGGCCGTAGCTAAAACCTCGTCCGCTTTTGAAAATCCGGCTTTAAACCCTAAATTACCATAAACTTCTCTTAGTTTATTATTGTTGATTACGATCAAAGAGTCTACCTGCCTACGTAACTTTTCAATACCGATTATGGCTTGTTCTTGACGTACTTTTCCTTCGAATAAAAAAGGTAAAGTTACGATGCCCACTGTTAAGATATCTCTTTCTTTAGCCAGTTGCGCAATAACAGGAGCTGCACCTGTCCCGGTTCCTCCACCCATACCTGCAGTAATAAATACCATTTTGGTATTACTATCGAGCATTTTTTCAATATCCCCAATACTTTCTATCGCAGATTGATGTCCTACATCTGGGTTGGCACCCGCACCAAGTCCCTCGGTTAAATTAACACCCAATTGAATTTTATTGGGCACAGGACTGTTTTGTAAAGCTTGCGAATCAGTGTTGCAGACAATAAAATCTACACCGTTAATTCCTTGCTTAAACATGTGGTTAATAGCATTACTACCACCTCCACCTACACCAATAACTTTTATTACATTTGATTGGTTCTTTGGTAAATCAAATGAAATGCTTCCAAATTCTGAGTTGCTTATCATCTTATTGGGATTTTGATATTCTTATTTATATTTCTCACTCTTTTGCTTGGGGCAAAAAGGGCGTTTTTATTTACTTTTAATTATTCAGCGTTTTCTAAAAATTCTTTGATTTTATCGACATATTTATCCAAAAAAGATCTACGAATTTTAGTTTCAGTTGATTCACTATTTGAAACATGTTTTTCTTGTTTTGGTTTCAAATCAACTGAAGTTTCTTTCTCAACCACAGGAGCTGAAACTACTTCTATTATAGGGTCATGATATGTTGGAACCTTATCAACCACAATATTCTTCTCAATTTTTACGGCACTTTGCGATTTTTTCTCAATACTATTCATCACTAAACCTACTGCAGTTGCATACAAAGGGCTAGAGATCTCTTCGTCAGAATTTCCTGCCAAGTGCTCATTAGGATACCCAATTCTGGTATCGACTCCGGTAATGTACTCCACTAATTGTTTGATATGTTTCAACTGCGCACCACCTCCTGTTAATACAATTCCTGCAATCAATTTTTTCCTTGGATCCTCATGTCCATATAATTTAATTTCTGCAAAAACTTGCTCTATTATTTCAACGACACGAGCATTAATAATCTTGGAAAGATTTTTTAAAGAAATCTCTTTAGGTTCTCTGCCACGGATTCCAGGAATAGAAACAATTTCATTGTCTTTATTTTCTCCTGGCCAAGCGGAGCCAAATTTAACTTTCAATAATTCAGCTTGTTTTTCAACAATAGAGCATCCTTCTTTAATATCATCAGTAATAACATTTCCACCGAAAGGGATTACAGCAGTGTGCCGGATAATTCCATCTTTAAATATAGCTAAATCCGTAGTTCCTCCTCCTATATCAATTAAAGCAACGCCGGCCTCTTTTTCTTCTTGACTTAAAACTGCATCCGACGAGGCTAAAGGCTCTAGCGTAAGCCCCGAAAGCTCTATACCAGAACTTTGAATACATCTGCCCACGTTTCGTATGGAAGAAGCTTGTCCCACTACTATGTGAAAACTACTTTCTAATCTACCACCATACATACCTACAGGCTCTTTGATATCCGACTGACCATCAATTTTAAATTCTTGAGGCAGTACATGAATTATTTCTTCCCCTGGAAGCATTGCCAATTTATGAACTTGACTAATTAACATGTCAATATCGCAATCCCCAATAACCTCCTCAGGATTGTTTCTGCTGATGTAATCACTGTGTTGTATACCACGAATGTGTTGTCCTGCAATACCAACAACTACATCTTTAATTTTATATCCTGAATTAATTTCGGCTTCAAGAATAGCTTGTTGAATAGACTGAATCGTTTGGGTAATGTTATTTACAACACCACGAGCCACACCAAGGCTTTTGGATTTACCTACTCCCAAAATTTCCAACTTTCCATATTCATTTCGTTTGCCAATCATGGCAACTATCTTGGTTGTTCCAATATCTAGACCTACCGCAATATTCTCTTTTTCCATTTTCTATTATTTAGTACACACTACTTGTTTCGTAAATCGAAGATCAATTTTTTTGTATTTTGCTATTGAACTGTCCAACGCTACTTTTTGAAAAAAAGCCTTATAATTTTTAAATTTTTGCTCAACATTTATCAGTTGTCCAAAATCAATTTTAAAATTATAATTTCTATTGAGCAGCACCACACTGTTGTTTGGCATAATTTGAATGCCAATGATGTTCTTTTTCAAAAAAACATCATCATAAATTAGACGAAATAGTTGTACTAAATCTTCTCTGTTTTTACTAGTAATCTCGCCTGAAACAAGAATAACTCTTGCAGCATAATTAGATGACATTGGCATTTCACTACCGTTATAATCAATATAAAAAGAGCTTCCATCCTCATTTATTCTAGCTATGGGAGTCTTTTGTTTTACTACTGCTTTAAGTACACCATCAACACTTACAAACACTTGTGATTTTTCAATCATCGGGTGTGCATCAATGGTTTTCTCGAGTTTATTCAAATCTAAGGCATCTCTATCAATAGTTTTAACATCTAATTTATTTTCTATCAACATTTTATTAACCACTTTTTGTTGAACAAATAATGCATTTTTTCCAACAAAAACAACTTCTGCCTTGGTTACCTTTCTATTTCTATTGCGTTTTCCTGTAAATGAATACAAGAAAACAATTGCCACAAGCATGAATGACAAACGAATCCAAGACCAATTAATTCGTTTCATCTAGTGCTTTTTTAATTGTTGGCACCATTTCTCCTAAATCGCCTGCTCCAATGGTAACTACTACGGATGCATTTGACTCCTGAATTGCAGCAATCAACTGCTCTTTCTCGATTCTTTTTTTATCCTGCAACGTCATTTTATCCAGCAACCATTGCGAAGTAATTCCCTCCATTGGAAGCTCTCGTGCGGGATAAATCTCCAATAATAAAACAGCATCAAATTGCGAAAGACTTTTTGCGAAATCATCGGCAAAATCTTTAGTCCTACTAAACAGATGAGGCTGAAAGACCGCTACTATTTTTTGGCCCGGATACAACTCTCTTACTGCTTGGTGTACGGAATTTATTTCCGTTGGATGATGTGCATAATCATCTATGTAAACAAAACCAGGTTTCTTAATTTGATACGAAAAACGTCTTCTAATTCCCCTGAATGTTGCTAAACCTTGCGCTATAGCTTCATTGGAAATCCCATAGGTCTTCGCCATAGACAAAGCCATCAAAGCATTCATTAAATTATGTCTCCCTGGTAATCCAAATCGGAGACTTGAAATAAGCTCCGTGGGGGTTTGCACATCAAAAACATAACTAGCTTCTTCGATTCTAACGTTGATTGCTTTAAATTCTGCTTCTTCGTTAATCGCACAAACGACACCTTCTAACTCCAATTCATTTGTAATAAACAATTTAGACTTATCCGACACTTTGTCTGCAAATTCTCTAAACGAATCCTCAATTGCCTCACTAGTGCCATAAATGTCTAGATGATCTGCATCCATTGAGGTAACGCAGGCAATATCGGGGTGCAAATGTAGAAAAGATCTATCAAATTCATCTGCTTCAACTACAGTAATTGTTTTACCAGACCCAATTAAATTTGAATTATAATTCTCCACAATACCGCCGATAAAGGCTGTTACATCAGCCCCACTTTTATATAAAATATGACCTAAAATACTGGAGGTAGTTGTTTTACCATGCGTTCCAGCCACAGCAAAAGTAAAAGTATCTTTAGTAATTATACCCAAAACCTCGGCTCGTTTTTTTACAATAAATTTATTTTCTAAAAAATAATTCCACTCCAAATGTGCCTTTGGAACAGCGGGAGTTACTATAATCAATGTATTTTCTTGCTTAAAATTGTTTGGAATCAAAGCAATGTCATCTTCAAAATGAATCTCAATTCCATTTGCAATAAGTTCATTGGTTAATATAGACGGAGTTTTATCATACCCTGAGACTTCTTTTCCTATATTTTTGAAATAGCGCGCTAAAGCACTCATGCCAATGCCTCCTATTCCTATAAAATAAACATTCTTTATCTGAGTCAAGTTCATATTTAATTTTTTAAAAAAATTACAAAAAAATACTATTTTTTCAGCATTTTTTCAATCTCATCTACAATTTTACTCGTTGCCATAGGCATGGCTAGTTTCTTTATGTTCTCGCCTAAAAGCTGTTGCTTTCCGACATCTTTCAGAAGAGCTTCAATTACGATGCTAAATTCGGTATCTAAAGCTGCTTCTTTAATCATAATAGCACCTTTTCTGTCAACTATGGCTTGTGCATTTTTGGTTTGATGATCTTCAGCCACATTGGGAGAAGGAATAAAAATCACAGGTTTCCCTACAATACACAACTCAGAAACGGATGAAGCACCTGCTCTAGAGATTACAAGATCAGCAGCAGCGTATACTAAATCCATTCGTTCAATGAAAGCTACTACTTGTACTTGCCTAGCATTATATTTTGAATACTCTTCAATGTATAATTTTCCACATTGCCAGATCAATTGAACATTTTGAGCTAAAAGATGTTTCAAATCCTTTTCTATCAATTGATTGATCCGTCTCGCCCCTAAACTTCCGCCTAGTATGAGAATAGTTTTTTTAGTAGGATCTAGCTTAAAATAACTAACCGCTTCTTCTCTTTTAGACACCACATCAATTAAATCTTGACGGACTGGATTTCCCGTTAACAATAGTTTTTCTTTTGAAAAAAAACGCTCTAAATTTTCATAAGCCACACAAATTCTGGTTGCTTTCTGACTTAATAATTTATTGGTAATACCGGGATAGGAATTTTGCTCTTGTATTAACGTTGGAATATTGAAACGATTGGCCATATTTAGCAACGGACCGCTTGCAAAACCACCTGTACCGATCACAACATCTGGCTTAAAATTCTTCAAAATCGTTCTAGAATCCCATAAACTTTTTACCAATTTAAAAGGAAACATAGCGTTCTGTAGAGTCAATTTTCTTTGTAAGCCTGCTATCCAAAGCCCTTTTATAGCATAACCCGCCTGAGGCACTTTTTGCATTTCCATTTTATCTTTGGCTCCAACAAAAAGAAAATCCGCATCAGGAAAACGCTTCTTTAACTCATTTGCAATAGCTACTGCAGGATAAATATGTCCTCCTGTACCACCACCACTCAATATGAATTTATATTTTGACATTTTAAAAAAAATTTAGAAAAACAAATTATTTTATTACTTTACTAAACTTAGCTAAGTACTGCTTTCATGGGATTAGACTGATCTTCTATAGAAAATTCCTCGGTTCCAACATTTTGTGAATCTGAAGCAATCTGCGCGTCAATTAATTGTTGAAGTGCTTCTTCACGGATTTCTTTTTCCTTCAATTCTTGAGCAATTTCCTCCTCTTTTTTGGTCACACTCAATATAACTCCAAGGGAAAAACAAGTCATCCAAATTGAACTTCCCCCACTACTTATTAAAGGCAATGTTTGCCCCGTAACGGGAAGTAATTCAACCGCCACAGCCATATTAATCATTGCTTGAAAAATCATCGGAAAGCCAAGAGCAATAACAATTAATTTACCGAACAAAGTAGTGGCTTTGTGGGAGGCAATAACAAACCGAAACATCAATAAAAGATATAATCCCAAAACCGTTAAACCACCTATCAATCCCCACTCTTCTACAATAATGGCAAAGATAAAATCAGAGGAGGATTGAGGTAGAAAATTTTTCTGAACGCTTTTGCCGGGACCTAACCCATACAAACCACCTGTAGCAATGGCAGTTTTAGCTTTTTCTATTTGGTAATTATCTTCGTCGTCTTTATTAGACATAAATCTTTCAATACGACTCTCCCAAGTGCCCACCCGACTAAAAAATTTAGAATCAGGAAAAGCCTTTGCAATAAGTACAAAAAAAGCCAACATGATTACCCCTGATCCGATAATTAAACCAATATACTTTACTGGATATTTACCAATAAAAACCAACATCAAAACCATTGAAAAAATCAAAGCTGCAGTGGAAAAATTGGATGGCAAGATAAACATCAGAGTCAAGAAAACGGGTAACCATAATTCAAGTAAAGAAGATTTAAAATCTACCGGAGTTTCTCTTTTTTTGGACAAATAACGTGCAACAAAAACAAAAAGAACTATAGCCGCCAATGTGGAAGGCTGAAAGGTAATTTTAATAAATGGAATCTGAATCCAACGACTAGCATTAGCACCAGCAATCACCGTCCCCTTTATCAAAGCATAAGCTAACAAAACCCAAACCACTGGCAACAACCCTTTTGAAATGGCTCTAAAATACAAATAAGGAATATTGTGAATCCAATAAATAATCACAAAGCCAATACCTATATGCCCTAAATGCTTTAGTAAATAGCCCAAGGTATTCCCTTTTCCTAAACCAATATAAGCCAAATTACTGCTGGCACTAAAAACAGGCATAAACGAAAACAACGCCAATAAAGCCACGAATGACCATATTACCCTATCCCCTTTTAATTTGTTTACTAGCTCCTTCATTGTATTGTATTGTATTATTTTATATTCAATAAAAAAGTTTTATTATAAATTAAAGACCGCTTGCTTAAATTGACGCCCACGATCTTCATAATTTTCAAACAAATCAAAGCTAGCGCATGCTGGTGACAACAAAACAACATCTCCTTTTTCTGTGAAACTCTGCGCTAGTCTTACGGCTTGATTCATGGAATTTACCTCGATTACATCATCAACTACATTTCCGAAAGTGGCAATGATTTTAGAATTATCAATACCCAAACAAATAATGGCCTTTACTTTTTCTCTAACCAAGGACATCAACTCGTTGTAGTCATTTCCTTTATCAACTCCACCTACAATCCAAACGGTTGGCGCATTCATACTATCTAATGCAAAATAAGTTGCGTTAACATTCGTGGCTTTAGAATCATTAATGTATTGCACATTTTGAATTTTTAATACTTTTTCCAATCGATGCTCTACCCCTTGAAAATCAGATAAACTTTCACGAATTGTGGCATTACGAATCTGCATTAACTTCGCTACTGAAGTTGCCGCCATCGCATTTTTCATGTTATGCTTCCCTTCTAAGGCGATGTATTCCGTTTCCATTGAAAATTCTTCTTGATTGATTCTAACTTCCATATTTTTATCTTTTAAAAATGCGCCTGATTCCAATGTTTTTGTTATAGAAAAAGGGATTAATTGTGCTTTAATTTTATTATTTTTTAACCATTCTTGGGTAGCTTCATCTTCTGCGTCATAAATCAAATAATCCGAAGAAGTTTGATTCATTGTAATCCTAAATTTTGAGGCAATATAATTTTCGTACTTATATTCATATCTATCCAAATGATCTGGACTAATATTGGTTAAAATAGCGATATGAGGCTTGTAATTAACAATTCCATCCAACTGAAAACTACTGAGCTCTAAAACATACACATCGTATTCACTTTCTGCCACTTGCCACGCGAAACTTTTACCGATATTCCCACCTAAACCTACATTAAGTCCTGCTTGTTTTAACAAATGATACGTAAGCATCGTGGTGGTAGTTTTACCATTACTTCCGGTGATTCCAATGGTTATTGCATTGGTAAAAGGGGCTGCAAATTCAATTTCAGAAATTACCGAAACTTCTTTTTCAACCAATTTCTTAACAATTGGTGCTTTATCGGGAATACCCGGGCTTTTCATTACTACCGTAGCAGTGAGAATCAATGCTTCCGTATGTTGCTCCTCCTCCCAAGGAATCTGATAATTATTAAGAACGTCTTTATATTTTTGATTTATTTTTCCAAAATCTGAAACAAAAACATCATAGCCTTTTTTCTTGCCTAAAATAGCGGTACCCACACCACTCTCACCACCTCCCAAAACTACGAGTCTCATATTATCTTAATTTTAAAGTTACAATTGATAAAATGGCTAGCATTATGGCCACAATCCAAAAACGGGTTACAATTTTACTTTCATGATATCCTTTCTTTTGATAATGATGATGAAGAGGTGACATCAAGAAAATTCGTCTTCCCTCCCCAAAACGTTTTTTGGTATATTTAAAATAGGATACTTGTAAAACCACAGAAAAATTTTCAACAAGAAAAATTCCACATAGCAAAGGAATCAACATCTCTTTTCTAACAGCAATGGCCAAAACTGCAATAATCCCTCCAATTGTTAAACTTCCGGTATCACCCATAAAGACAGAGGCTGGATAGGAGTTGTACCACAAAAATCCAATTAAAGCTCCCACGAAAGCAAAAATGAAGACGGTCATCTCACCAGAATGGGGGATATACATAATATTTAAGTAGTTAGAAAAAATAATATTCCCAGAAACGAAGGTAAAAATTCCGAGCGCAAAAACAGAAACTGCCGAAGTTCCCGCTGCTAATCCATCGATTCCATCCGTAAGATTAGCGCCATTAGAAACCGCCGTAATAATAAAAATAACAATTGGGATAAACACCAACCAAGCCCATTTTTCATAGCCTTCGCCGGTCCAAGCTAATAATTCAGCATAATCAAATTCGTTGTTTTTAAAAAAAGGGATCGTGGTCGCTGTAGATTTTTCTTCAATGGGAGCCGGAAGAATCACCGCCTCAGTAGTCCCCTGTGCAACGGTTTTAAAAACATCTACCCTAGAAGTATCAGTTCTTACAGTAACCGCAGGGCTAAAATAAAGTACTGAACCTACAATTAATCCTAAACCAACCTGCCCAACAACCTTAAAAATTCCTTTTAAACCTTGTTTATCTTTTTTAAAAATTTTAATATAATCATCAATAAACCCAATTGTTCCCATCCATAAGGTTGTAACAATCAATAAAATGATGTAAATATTATGTAATCTAGCAAATAATAACACAGGTAATAAGGTGGCAAAAATGATGATTAATCCCCCCATCGTTGGTGTTCCTGCTTTTTCATTTTGTCCGGCTAAGCCCAATTCGCGAACTGTTTCACCCACTTGTTGTTTTCTAAGAAAACCAATAATTCTTTTCCCATAAATGGTAGACAACAACAAAGACAATAGAAAAGCTAATGCGGATCTGAAAGAGATATACTGAAACACTCCGGTCCCAGGAATATCCATCGACTTGTTTAAATATTCAAATAAGTAGTAAAGCATAGTTTCTTATTTATTAAGTTGTTCTAATGTTTCTTTTACAATCTTCATATCGTCAAAATCATGACGAACTCCTTTTATTTCTTGATAGGTTTCGTGTCCTTTTCCTGCAATTAGGATAATATCATTAGGTTGTGCCAATTGACAAGCTGTTTTTATCGCTTGTTGCCTATCTGTAATCACCAAAATCTTTTTATAATTATGAGCAGCAACACCAGCTTCCATTTCAGTTAGGATGGTTTGCGGATCTTCATCTCTAGGATTATCAGAAGTAAGGATAGTTTTATCACTTTTTTCAGCAGCGATACCTCCCATAATTGGACGTTTGGCTTTGTCACGATTTCCGCCACACCCTACTACAGTAATTAATTGCTCGTTTTTAGTACGAACGTCATTAATGGTATTCAAAACATTCTCTAAGGCATCTGGTGTATGCGCATAATCAACGATTGCGGTTATTTTTTGCGCAGAAACGATAAACTGAAATCTTCCTGAAACACTTTCTAATTCCGACAACAATCGCAATGCTTCTAGACTTTCCATTCCCAACTCTACTGCAGTACCATAAATTGCAAGTAAATTATAGGCATTAAAAGTTCCGATAAGTTTTACCCAAACCTCATTGTCATTAATTTTCAAAAGCAAACCTGACAATTGATTTTCAAGAATCAAGGCTTTGTAATCAGCATACGTTTTCAAGGCATAGCTTCTTTTTAATGCTTGCGTATTTTGAAGCATAACAGCCCCATTTTTGTCATCAATATTAGTCAATACGAAAGCGGTTTTAGGTAAAAAATCAAAAAAAGATTTTTTTACATCGCGATACTCAGCAAATGTTGGATGGTAATCCAAATGATCATGAGATAAATTAGTAAATACTCCACCAACAAAATGAAGCGCTTCGGTTCTTTTTTGATGAATACCATGCGAACTCACTTCCATAAAACAGTAGGTTACACCTGCAAGACTCATCTCATTCAAATAATAATTGATTGTTAACGAATCTGGTGTAGTATGTGTCGCTTTATACTCTTTATCATCAACAAGAATTTTAACAGTTGAAATTAACCCAACCTTATGCCCTGCTTTTTTAAACATTTGATACAGTAAAGAGGCAATCGTTGTCTTTCCATTAGTACCCGTAATACCAACAAGTTGTAGTTTTAGAGAAGGATTTTCATAAAAATTTGCTGCCATACAAGCTAAGGCTGCATTAGTATCTTTAACTTGAACATACGTTACGCCACTCCTCATTTCTTCAGGCAACTCATCACAAACAACTGCAACAGCACCTTGCTCAATAGCTCTCGCTATAAAATCATGACCATCAGAAACGACCCCTCTGATCGCTACAAAAATATCATTGAGTTCAATTTTTCTTGAATCAAAATGAATTCGATTAATAGCAATATCTGTGGTTCCGTTGATGGCATCAATTGCCACTTTATATAAAATATCTTTTAATGTTTTCATGATAATTCTAATACTATAGTTGCGTTTTTAGCTAAACTTTCACCTGCTGTTAGCGACTGTTTTTTAACTTTTCCCATTCCTACTACTCTCACTCGTAACCCTAAATTTTCAAGCAAAGCAACGGCATCCATACCCGGCATCCCCTTTACATTAGGGATTGATTTAAATTTCTTTTGAGCTTTCACAAAATAAGAATCATAATTTCCTTCTTGTTTTTGAATTTTTCGATTCAAATTTTTAATCTCATTTGTGGTTGGAGAATCTGTAAATATTTTTTGAGCGATGCGCTTAAAAACAGGTCCTGCCACATCTGCTCCATAATAATTGTTCTTAGCTGTATTCGGTCTATGTACTACCACAATACAAGAATATTTTGGTTGATCCGCAGGAAAATAGCCCACAAAAGAAGAGGAGTAGTATTTTTCTGCACCTCCCGCTTTTGCATAATTTACCTGAGCTGTACCAGTTTTTCCTGCCATAGAAAAATCTTTTGAATACAATTTAGCTCCCGTTCCTTTTTTTACTACATTTTCTAAAACGGCCTTCACTTTGTCAATAGTCTCTTGAGAACATATTTTAGGATTTAAAACAATTTTATCAAATTTCTTAATTGAAGTATTCCATTCCTTAATTTCGGAGACAAATAATGGTTTTACCATTTCACCATTATTCGCCACTGCATTATAGAAAGTCAGTGTTTGCAAAGGAGTCACTGAAACATTGTATCCAAAAGCCATCCAAGGTAAAGTTACTCTTGACCAATTTTTATCGGAAGGCTGAGGAATGTAAGGTCTTCCTTCTCCGTTAAAACCTAACCCTAACTTTTTATTTAGTCCATAGGAATTAATGTGATTCACAAATTGAGTTGGATTGGATTTGTAATTTTCATACACCGCTTGTACCATGACCGTATTAGAGGAAAGCTCAAATCCTCTAGCCAATGAAATTTTTCCGTAGCCCCCTTTTTTGGAATCCCTAACGGATCTCCCAAAATATTTCACTTCACCTCCCTTACTATCAAAAACGGAGCTAGTATCTGCTAATTTATCTTCTAATAATGCCATCAAATCGACCAATTTGAATGTTGAACCTGGCTCATGTGATTCACGAATAGCATAATTCAATCGCTCTGAATACATCCCTGTTTCCTCATTTCTACCTAAATTAGAAATAGCTTTTATATAACCAGTTTTGGTCTCCATGACCACTACACATCCATGATCTGCCTGATACTCCTCTAGTTGTTTCAACAAGGCATGATGGGCTATATCCTGAATATAAACATCTATCGTCGAAATCACATCATAACCATCCTGAGGTTCGACTTGATTTACATCACTGATGGGCTTCCACTGCCCTTTGGCGATTTTTTGCTTCAAAATGCGACCATCCTTACCATTAAGATACTTACTATAAGCTCCTTCAACTCCAACAGGATTAATGTGTCCATAGACGTCACGACCTATATACCCTATCGTTCTTTCTGCAATTTTCCCAATTGGGTGTTCTCGAACCGTTTCTTGTTCCACTATAATCCCACCTTTGTAGGGTCCTAATTGGAACAATGGAAATTTTTTCAAAGCTACATAATCAGTGTAACTCAACCCCTTTGCTATTAATAAATAACGGCTTTTATTGGCTCTGGCAATTCGCAATTCTTTCTCTAAAGCATCGGAGGATTTATGCAAAAGCTTGCCAAGAGAATCGGCTAATTGTTTTACATTTTTTTCAAAATCGTCTGTTTTTGGTGCTATGGCATCAAAACGAATTTCATAATTGGGAATTGAGGTGGCTAACAAACTCCCGTCTGCAGAATAAATATTTCCTTTATTGGCGGGGATCACAAAGTTCCTAACCGTTCTTTCTTTCGCTAATTTTCTATAATAATCTCCCTCAACCCACTGAATATTAGTTAACTTCACAGCAATTGCCGCAGCCATTAAAAAAATGAAAAAAGCCACGAGATAAACACGATAGGATATGTTTTTATCATCTACTGCCATAATTTTTCGAATATATTCTGCTCTTTTTCTTTATTAACTCTGATTTTTACTGGAGGCACTGTTGATGGAAAAATTTGTTTCACTTCCATTTTTTGAGAAACAGTAGACTCCATTTTTAATTTCATCAAAGCAGATCGTTTGTCTACAAATTCTGATCGAAGTTCTTTTACTTCATTATTTAGTTCGTTAATCTCAAACACTTTTTGTTCAAAACGTTGGGTATTGGCAATCATTAAAATCACTAGTAGTACTAAAAAAACAATAAAACGCCAGTTTTTTATGGCATCGTCATGAATCAAATATTTCGCTTTTAGTATGGCGTAAATTTCTTGTTTCATAATGATTCTATTTTTTTTCTGCTATTCTTAACTTGGCACTACGAGCTCTGTTATTAATTTTAATTTCTTCTGCTGTGGGGACTATCAATTTTCCAATCAATTTAAATGGAACAGTAAAATTTCCATAAAAATCTCGTTCGGGTTCCCCTTCAAACATACCGTTTTTAATAAATCTTTTCACTAATCTGTCCTCAAGAGAATGATAGGAAATAACGCTTAATCGTCCTTCTGGATTTAGAATCTCAAGAGATTGTTCTAAAAATTCTTTCAAAACATCCATCTCTTGATTGACCTCAATTCGGATAGCTTGATATATTTGAGCTAGCACTTTGTTTTTAATTCTCTCGGGCAAATATTTTCCTAATATTTCTTTTAAAGCTTCAGTAGTTTGAATTGGACTATGCTCTCTCGCTTCGATTATGGTTCTAGACAAGGCTGGTGCATTTTTTAATTCGCCATATTCCCAAAATACTCTTTTTAGGTTAGCATCATCATATTCATTCACTACTCTAAAAGCACTCAACTCATTTTTTTGACTCATCCTCATGTCTAATTCTGCATCAAATCGTGTAGAAAAACCTCGTTCCGCCACATCAAATTGATGTGAAGAAACCCCTAAATCTGCCAAAATACCATCGACTCCTTTTATGCCATAAAAGCGTAAGAAACGCTTAAGAAATCTGAAGTTTTCATTTATTAAAGTAAAACGATCATCCGATAAGGCATTAGCCAAAGCATCTTCATCTTGATCAAAAGCAAACAATTTACCTTCAGGACCTAATCTTTTCAAAATTTCAGCAGAATGTCCACCTCCCCCAAAAGTAACATCTACATATACTCCATCAGGTTTGATGTTCAAACCGTCAACTGTTTCTTTTAGCAATACAGGATTATGATATTCCATTGTCATTATTATTTAAATTCCCCATTACCTCTTCTGCTAATTCCGCAAAATCCAGATCTTCACCACTTATTGATTTTTCATACAACTCTTTGTCCCAAATTTCAACAATAGTGACTGCCGATGAAAAAACAACATCTTTGGCAATACTTGCAAAACCAACTAAATCCTTAGGAATCAACATTCTTCCCAAAGCATCAATTTCAACCACTTTTACTCCGGCTGTAAATCGACGAATAAAGTCATTGTTTTTTTTAACAAAACGATTCAATCCATTCACCTTTTGCATCATCACATTCCATTCCGCCATTGGATACAATTCTAAACAAGGTTGAAACACGGAGCGCTTCAAAACAAAACCGTCTTGCAGAGAGGCAGCCAATTGCTTTTTTAAAGGCGAAGGTAACATTACCCGTCCTTTAGCATCAACTTTACACTCATATGTACCAATGATTGCGTCCACAAAATTTACTTTGAATTGTATTTAGCAAAAATATATAAATTTTTACCACAAATTACCACTTTATACCACTTTGTTGATAAGTTTACCCACCATAACCACAAAATCGTTACTTCACAATAGCTCAGCGTGTTATCGAATAAAAAAATATTTGTAGGAAAGTTAACATCTGCAAAAAGAATCTCAAACAATCCTACTTTAGCAATCAAATTTTAACCTAGGTTAAAGCAACACCCAAATTAGATTTCGCATCAAAAAGAAGCAACACCGATTAATTTTAATTTATTTACTCTATATTTGTCAAAATTGAAAAAAGAGTTTTAAATTAAATGGAAAAATACTACAAAATAGAAGGAAAATATAGCTATTATGAAGCTGGTGAAGGAATACCAATTATAATCCTACACGGACTTATGGGTGGCTTGAGTAACTTTGATGCGGTAGCAAGGTATTTTTCTGATAAAGGATACAAAATCATTATCCCTGACTTACCATTATATACTCAAAACATATTAAAAACAAACGTAAAGAGCTTTGCGATTTATGTAAAAAACTTCATTAATTTCAAAGGACTTGATCGTGTGATCCTTTTAGGCAATTCCTTAGGCGGACATATTGCTTTGTATCATACAAAAATGTACCCAGAAAAAGTATCCGGACTTGTCATCACAGGTAGTTCTGGACTTTACGAAAGTGCCATGGGCGATAGTTATCCTAAACGTGGAGATTATGAGTATATCAAAAAAAAGGCTGAGGATGTATTTTACGACCCAAAAATAGCTACACCAGAGTTGATAGACGAGGTATTTGCTACGGTAAATGACCGAATAAAACTTATCAAAACCCTCACCATTGCCAAAAGTGCCATCCGTCATAACATGGCTAAGGATTTACCAAAAATGCACGTACAAACTTGTATTATTTGGGGTAAAAATGATAAAGTAACCCCCCCAGAAGTCGCCGAAGAATTCCACAAATTATTACCAAATTCAAGTCTTAATTGGATCGATAAATGTGGACATGCTGCGATGATGGAACACCCTGAAGAGTTCAATAGAATTTTGGAAGATTGGTTAACTCATACCCACTTAGCAACACATTAATATTATTTCTTGTAAATGAAAATCAATACTGCAGAGTTTATTATAAGCAATTCAGACGTAAGCAAATGTCCTAAAGACTTCTTGCCCGAATACGCCTTTATTGGTCGATCTAACGTTGGTAAATCATCGTTAATCAACATGATTACAAATCATAAAAAACTAGCAAAAACCTCTGCAAGGCCAGGAAAAACACAACTGATCAATCACTTTTTGATTAACAATAATTGGTTTTTAGTTGACTTACCTGGTTATGGCTACGCCAAAGTATCCAAAAAAACAAAATCTATCTTTCAAGAATTCATCACTGATTATTTTGAAAAAAGAGAACAATTAGTATGTGCTTTTGTATTGATAGACATTCGTCATGAAGCCCAAACTATAGACATCGAGTTTATGTCATATATGGGAGAAAGCGAAATACCATTTTGTATTATTTTTACTAAAGCTGACAAAATAAGTAAAGTAAAAGTGAATGCCCATGTAGCCGCTTATAAGAAGAAAATGATGGCAAATAATTGGGCCGAAATGCCTCATTTTTTTGTAACATCGTCCACAGAAGGGACAGGAAAAGAAGAATTATTACACTACATTGATGAAGTCAATCAGGAGGTATTTAAAAACAACTCTGAATTCTAAACGAAATATACTGTAATTTTAATGCCATAAAAAAACGCAACTCTTTGAGCTGCGTTTTTTTTATAAATAATCCAAGGTTTTCTCTAAGGCCATCCCTCTAGAGCCTTTAATTAACAGGGTAGCTTCCCGTATAGGATGCGATTTTATAAAACTAGAAAAAGTCTCAAAAGTGGGAAAGAATTCAAAATTATCTTTAGCTTTATCATTATTAGCATAAAAAGCATGGCCTACAAAATAACAAGTAACACTATTTACTGTTTCAAGTCGCTCCACTATCAATTGATGCTCGAATGCGCTATCTGAACCTAATTCGAACATATCTCCTAGAATGAGCACTTTATTCAGCTTTTCTAACTGAAGAAAATTATCTATAGCCACAGCCATACTACTAGGATTCGCGTTATAAGCATCTAAAACGATGGCATTATTTCCCTTAACCATCATTTGAGAACGATTATTTTCCGGTATATAGTTTTCTAATGCTTCTTTAATCAATGGAACGGGTACATTGAAGTAAGTTCCAATGGTCAAAGCGGCATTAATATTATTAGCATTATACAATCCAATCATATGTGTAGCAATAGATATATCTTTGTATTGAATCACCACAAAAGGATTGGCCTGAATTTGACTAATTACAACGTCAGCCTCCTTTTTATTTACTCCAAAGCTATATGAAGTAAGGTTTTTTGACTTTTCAACTTGAATAGGGTCTTCAAGATTGATAAAAGCCACTTTATGAGCTGTTATTAAATACGAATACATTTCACTCTTCCCTTCAATCACTCCTTGAACACCACCAAAACCCTCAAGATGTGCTTTTCCAAAATTAGTAATATAGCCATAATCCGGTGTAGCAATAGTACTGAGAAACTCAATTTCTTTTTTATGATTGGCCCCCATTTCTACTACTCCAATTTCAGTTTCTTTAGTAAATGACAACAAAGTTAAGGGAACACCAATGTGATTATTTAAATTACCTACTGTTGCTTTAGTATTGTATTTTTTTGATAATACGGCATGAATCAATTCTTTAGTAGTTGTCTTACCATTGCTCCCAGTAAGCGCAATAATCGGAAGATTAAGATACTTTCTATGGAATTGAGCCAGTTCTTGTAATGCCCGTAAACTATCCTCTACTACAATAGTTCGCTCATCTATATAAAATGAAGCATCGTCAATGATTACATATTTAGCTCCCTTTTGCAAGGCTTCAAAAGCAAAAGTATTCGCATCAAATTTTTCTCCTTTAATGGCTATAAATAAAGAATTTTGAGAAATTTTGCGCGTATCGATTGAAACCGAATCGCATTGTAAAAATAAAGTATGAATGTTAGCTATATTCATTTGAAAAATAATTAAAACAATAAAGCCCTAGTGAAAGGGCTTTATATTATAATAAATCAGTATACTAGTTTCTAGGAGATCTTCGTTTTTGTGCTTTAGGCCCTACACTAGACATAGCACATCTAAACCCTATATAATCTGTTGCCATATCTTGTGGCAAAAATCTTCTTTGTGCAGGATCTAACCAATAAGCTCTATCCCTCCATGATCCCCCTTTGTATACACGAACATCATCTCCTATCAAGGTAGTTCGCTTACTAGATGAATCATATTTTCTTGACATCTTTCCTAACGAATCTACTGAAACGTTGTGTTTAGGAGAATTGTACATTTTATGAGTCTCTTTTTCACTTTTTGTTTCTTCATTAAATTTATAAAAACGAGTAGATTGTTTATCTCCGTCTCTATAATTTATGTTGTTACTAGTGTCAAAATTTTGTCTTAAATACGTTTCATTTTCATCAACAGGTACTTGAGCAATTTGACCAGGATAAGATCTGGCTACAATTTTACCATTACTCAAAGTATCGTATTTAATGGTGCTAGTGGTTACAATTTCCACCTTACCGTCTTTACCTATTTTATTTTTAGTATATAAATTCCCTCTGAAATAGTTAAAATCATTAGCTTCGTTATCTACAATAGGACGATACACATCAGCAACCCATTCTGCAACATTACCAGCCATGTCATACAAACCAAAATCATTTGCTGGGTATTTTTTTACTTGATTCGTAATGTCTGCCCCATCATCTGACCAACCTGCAATTCCGCCATAATCTCCATTCCCTTGCTTGAAGTTAGCCAATTGATCTCCTTTGGTTGCACGCTTCCCTGAACGAGTATAATTGCCTGACCATGGATATTTCTTTTGACCTTTATACGTATTATACTCTCTTTGACCTACATCTGCTGCAGCTGCATATTCCCACTCAGCTTCCGTTGGCAAACGATATTCCGGCAACAAAATTCCAGAAGATCGTTGAGCATAAACATTTTTCTGCTCTGCTACTTTACCATCTTTAGAAGCTTTAGGTGCTTTTCTTTTAGACTTTTCTTTGAGTATAATTTCCTCATTACCTCCATAAACTGAGGTTGGAGAAGCTAAATACGTTTCAGAACTAAAAGTGTTTTCGGCAGAAACATCTGTAATTTTAGCATTTTTCTTCAGATAACCTGCCTTCTCAAGCATTCCTTCGTTTACACGATCTGTTCTCCATTTTGCAAACTCATTGGCTTGAATCCAATTTACTCCAACTACTGGATATTCAGCATAAGAAGGATGTCTTAGATAATTATTCGTCATCGTTTCATTATAACCTAAACGATTTCTCCATACTAAAGTATCGGGTGAGGCTCCTTCATAAATGTTTTTGTAATTTTCTTCTGTAGGAGGAAATACTTTTTTCAACCATTCCAAATACTCTAAGTACATAGAATTTGTTACTTCCGTTTCATCCATATAAAAAGATTGAACGTGCTGTTGTGTAGGCAAATTATTCCAGTCATGCATTACGTCATCTTGAACTCTACCCATAGTAAATGTACCACCTTCAACAAAGATCAACCCAGGGCCAGCTTGATTTTTATTTTTAGCAACAACATTTTTCTGGCGGTCTAAATTCCATCCTGTGGCTCTAGATGCATTGCTTGAACTTGACTTCTTGCTACAACTAGCCAATCCTGCAATTAACAAAACTGATGTAATCAATTTTAAGTTTAAAATTCTCTTTACTTTCATACTATTAATAGGTCATAATTTGGTGCCGCAATATAACAATTAAGGTTTTATTAACAACATCAATTTGCAATAATTTTAAAGGGGCAATTATATTTGTTCCTCGGTTGAATACCAACGCAAAAATATATTTTTTATTGTTAAAACCTAATGGATTTAAATTATTTTTACCCTTTCTATTCGCTTTACTAATGTTGGTTTATTACGTATGAAAAAGCACATCTATTTTGGGTTACTTTTTACAATATACTTTTCTGCTTTTGCTCAGCAGGCGGGCGTTGCAACCATAAAATGGAACCCTGTCCGATCGATAAGTTTTGGAGAATATTCTCTAAATATTCCGACTTTCAATAGCGAAAATTTTGAATTCGATCCCATCAAAAAGAAGTTGCTTTTTAACATTTTAATTCCTAACAATCAAGATAATGAAAGAATTGTTTTAACAAATATTATCTACGAATCTATTGACAAAGATGCCCTGGGTGATTTAGCCCTAGATAACATCCCCAGCATTCCAAATGAAACTATCCAAAAAAACATGGCAAGAGGCCTCAACAGTTCCTTACTTTCTCTCTCTCCAATTGTCAAGGATAATTTTGGAATAAAAAAAATCATTTCTTTTTCATATTCCATCACAGCCAGCACCCTACGAGAAAGCACTCCAAACAAATTCCAGACGACAAATTCCTTATCAAACTCGGTTTTAGCAAGTGGTGACTGGTATCAATTTCAAATTCAAAGATCCGGAGTTTATAAAATTTCTAGATCGTTTCTTCAACAACTTGGAATACCCGTTACGACTATCAATCCTAAAACCATAAAAATCTATGGTAATGGAGGTAAAATGATTCCATTATCCAACAATAACAACTACCCTTTAGATTTAGAAGAAACACCGATTGAAATCATCGGAGAAGAGGATGGCGTTTTTAATACCGAAGATTACATTCTTTTTTATGGAGAAGGAACAGATACTTGGAATACAGAAAGTAAAACATTCAACAACTTATATGATGACAACTCTTATTATTATATCACTGCAAATGGCGGAAATGGAAAACGAATCGCTGATCTGAATCCACCATCAGGAAATACCACACTCACTCTGACCACTTTTGATGATACCCAATTTCACGAATTAGACAAAATAAACATCAATCAACTTGGGAGACAATGGTTTGGCGAGAAATTTGACATCAACAACATCCAAGAGTTTGATTTCAATTTCCCAAATATTGATAATACGATACCAGTAAAAATCAGCACAGAAACTGCATCCGCAGCATTTACACCCACATCATTTACGATTGCTGCAAACAATACTACAATTGGCACCATTAACTTTCCTGCGCTCACCAATAATTCCGCTACCGCTTTTTACACCGGAAACCTCTTACCTACGAGTACCTTTATTGGAGAAGAAAAAAATAAAATAAAATTTACCTATAATAACGGCGGGCTACCCAATGCTGTAGGCTATTTGGATTACATAAAAGTAATTGCCAAAAGGAAACTAACAGGATACGGAAAACAATTTCATTTTCAATATGATCAAGCTTCCACCGTTAATGGAATTGCAGAATACATCCTCAGTAACGCCTCAACTATCACTCAAGTTTGGGATGTAACACAACTTAATACTATTGTAAAAATTACAAATAAAGGCCAAGCTCTATTTAGCTTCAAATCCAATTTGGGTGAAATAAAAAAATACATCGCGGTTGACTCCAATGATTATTTTACACCAACCCTCTCTAAAAGAACAAAAATCAACAATCAAAATATAAAAGGAACCCTTTTTAAAAACAACCTTGGAGCATTTCAAGACATTGATTATGTGATCATCACACCCGGTTTTCTAAGCAATCAAGCCGAAAAACTAGCTGAATTTCACAGAAATCATTCTAATTTAAATGTAAAAGTTATTTCTTTAGAAATGATTTACCACGAATTTTCTTCAGGAAAGCAAGACATCGGAGCCATTAGAAATTGCATAAAATACATCTACGACAATGCTTCTTCTCCTGATAAAAGAATGAAATATCTTAATCTTTTCGGAGATGCTTCTTATGATTATAAAAATCGAATCAGCAATAACAGCAATATCGTTCCCATTTTCCATTCCTTAAGAAGCAATGCAACAGGAGAATCCTCTTTTGCTTCAGATGATTTTTTTGGATTAATGGACACTAATGAAGGAAATATTACCAACAGTTTTGGTGGGATAGATATTGCAGTCGGTCGAATGATTGTAAATGACACCAAACAAGCCGATGAAATGGTTCAAAAAATAATAGACTACCACGACATCAAATCTTATGGAAATTGGAGAAACAATTTTGTGCTCATTGGAGATGATTCCGACGTCCCTTCAGATGCTAGCCTTCAAGAAAAACAAAACCAGTTAGGCGATCTAATTACAGCAGAAAAGCCCTTCCTTAACATATCAAAAATATTACTCGATGCCTATATCCAAGAAGCATCAGCAGGAGGATTTCGATACCCAAAAGCAAGAACCGACATATTCAATACCTTCGAAAAAGGAGCTTTGGTATTTAACTACTTAGGTCATGGTGGCGAAGATGGTTTGACTACGGAGAGAATTTGGGAAAAATCAGACGGACAAAATCTTAATAACCAATACAAATACCCATTATTTGTAACCATAACTTGTGAATTTTCACGATTCGATAATCCCTTACGACCCACAGCAGGCGAATATACTTACTGGAATCCCAAAGGAGGAGCCATTGCGATGATTACCACTATCCGCTCTATTGGACAATTTAGTGCCGAAAACTTCAACCCGCTATTAACAAAAAACCTACTCTCTTTTGGATCAAACAACTACATCTCAATGGCAGAAGCACTAAGAATATCAAAAAACACCAATCCAAATTCATCAACAAATGTTGTCGTCTTTATTGGTGATCCAGCTTTACACCTTGCCATAGCCAAACCTAAAATCAACTTGACAAAAGTAAACGACATTGCTATTTCACAACCCATTGACGACTTTAAGTCACTTGCAAAAATGAAACTTTCTGGCGAAGTAACAGATGAAAACAATAATTTACTATCTAATTATAATGGAGAAATCGCATCAATTATAACTGACAAATTAGTCACTAGAAATACCCTTAATAATGACGGAAATAGTCCTAGCATAGCATTTTCTGTTTTAGGCGAAGCCATCTTTCGAGGAAACGCTACAGTTAAAAACGGTCAGTTTGAATTTAGCTTCGTGGTACCAAGAGACATTCGCATTCCAATTGGCACGGGAAAAATTAGTTTTTATTCAAAAAAAGACAATGCCCTTGAAAACCAAACCGGACAAAACACAACAATCAAAGTAGGAGGAATTAATGAAAATGCCGATGCGGACAATATAAATCCAAAAGTGAAGTTATATATGAACGATGAGAATTTTGTATCTGGTGGAATCACGAATCCTTCACCAATATTAATTATTCAATTAGAGGATGAAAACGGCATAAATACTGCAAGTGGAATTGGTCATGACATTGTTGCCATTTTAGACGGAGACGAAAGCAATCCATTCATATTAAATGATTATTACGAAACCAAACTTGATGATTTCACCTCAGGAACCATTAGATTTCCTTTTCGTAATCTTTCAATAGGACTTCATACAATAACAATTAAAGCATGGGACGTATATAACAACCCCGTCATTAGTGAAATCCAGTTTTTAGTAGTAGGAAATGAATCCATAACACTTACAAACGTTTTGAACTATCCCAATCCTTTTGTAAATTATACTGAGTTTTGGTTCACGCACAACAAACCGTTTGAGCCTTTAGAAGCACAAATTCAAGTGATGACAATAACAGGAAAAGTCGTTTGGTCGAAAAACCAAATCATCACAACCGAAGGTTTTCTATCGAGAGAAATCAAATGGGATGGAAAAGACGATTTTGGTGACCGCCTCGGCAAAGGCGTTTATGTATATCGTCTCACCGTAAAATCAATAGTAACTAACAAAAAAGCCGAAAAAATAGAAAAATTGGTCATCCTTTAATTTATACTATATTTGTTTAATGATTTTAAGAAACTAATGAAGAAACTAATTCTGATTTTTATTGTTCTTGTAACAAGCAAAACTGTTGCTCAAGAAAGAGCCATTACTACTGGAGTACCGTTTTTATTGATTGCCGCCGATGCCAGAGCTGCTGGTATGGGAGACATTGGAATTGCCTCCTCTCCTGACACCTACTCACAGCAGTGGAATCCCGCAAAATATGCTTTTGCAACTGACAAACAAGGATTTTCAGTAAGCTACACTCCTTACCTTACAGATATCGTAAACGATATTTCCCTTGGCCAAGTTACGTATTATAACCGATTCAACGAAAGAAGTGCTTTTGCTGGAAGTATTCGCTATTTCGGGTTAGGAGAAATCGAACTACGAGAAAATGCGAATGACATTCCAAGATTGGTCTCACCAAACGAATTTGCACTAGACGGGTCCTATTCACTTCAGCTTAGCGATAAGTTTTCAATGGCTGTAGCTGGTCGATTTATTCATTCCAATTTAAAAGTCGCATCAGACAATACCGATGCTTCTCCTGCAAGCACTTTTGCAGTAGACATTGCTGGATATTATCAATCTGAAGAAATCGCCTATTCCGACTTTAACGGTAGATGGAGAGGTGGATTTAATATTCAAAATTTAGGTCCAAAAATTAGTTATGATAATGACGAATTCAGCAACAATTTCCTACCAGCAAATTTAAAATTGGGGGGAGGTTTCGATTTTATTTTAGATGACTACAACAAAATAGCCGTTAATTTAGAATTCAACAAACTACTAGTCCCAACTCCTCAATTCGAAAGCACTGACACCGCGGAGGAAACCATACAAAAAAGAGACGATTATCGCAAAATAGGATGGGTTTCTGGAATATTCAAATCCTTTGGTGATGCACCTGGTGGTTTTAGCGAAGAGTTAAAAGAAATCACCTATGCTTTGGGCGCGGAATATGAATACCAAGATTCATTTTCATTACGATCAGGCTATTTCCATGAAAGTGACCAAAAAGGTGCTAGAAAATTCTTCTCTCTAGGGGCAGGTTTCAAATATAACGTAGTCAAAGTAGATGTATCCTATTTATTTTCCGCATCAAAAGTTAAAAATCCTTTAGAGAACACGTTACGATTTTCTTTAACCTTTAATTTTGGTGACAAATACGAAAATTACTAACCAACGCATTACATGGGTAACAAATCCAAATTTCAAAAGCAACAGCCTTGAAATTTGGATTTTTTTTCCTCGATAATGAAAACAATATTTCACTAAAAACTTCTTTAAAAGTAAATGTGGCTACAAAATAAATTTTAGAAACATGAAAGAAATCAACATTACTACTTCGTTCAAACAGTTTGACAGTATAACAGAACTGCCAGCTGAGATTCAGGAATTAATGCAAGAAGCAGTTACTATTCGCAAAAACGCCTATGCTCCTTATTCGAATTTTAGAGTGGGAGTCGCTTTACTTTTGGACAATAACAAAGTAGTTTGTGGTTCCAATCAAGAAAATGCAGCATATCCTTCTGGTCTTTGTGCAGAACGTGTCGCTATTTTTTATGCTGGAGCAAATTATCCTGGAGTGAGAATAAATAAAATGGCTATAACGGCAGCTTCGGACACCAACCCAACTACTGAACCCATCCCTCCATGCGGCGCTTGCAGACAATCAATAGCCGAATATGAAATCAAACAAGACCAACCTATTGAAATTTATTTTATGGGAGAAACAGGTGTAATCTACCAGTCTGATTCACTAAAAAACCTACTCCCTTTTATGTTTAACAAAAAATTCCTCTAATCAGAATAAAAACTGGTTCCTAAATTTTATTGCTTACGCGGAATGTCTTATTTTTGCAGTTCGCAAATTTGTGTTGGATTAGAAGTTCGGTACTCAAAAACTGTGCTTCACTACAATAAATTTTACACTTTTTCGATTAGTATTAACACTTACAAAAGAATTATTTCAGATGAAAGAAGTTACAAAAGAAGTTTATTTAAAGTGGTATGAAGACATGCTTCTTTGGAGAAAGTTTGAAGACAAACTAGCAGCGCTTTATATTCAACAAAAAATAAGAGGTTTTCTTCATTTGTACAATGGTCAAGAAGCCGTTTTAGCAGGAGCACTCCACGCTATGGATTTGACAAAAGACAAGATGATCACTGCCTACAGAAATCACGTTCAACCCATCGGAATGGGAGTTGATCCAAGAAGAGTTATGGCGGAACTTATGGGTAAAGCCACAGGTACTTCAAAAGGTATGGGAGGTTCAATGCACATCTTCTCCAAAGAATTCCGCTTCTATGGAGGCCATGGTATTGTTGGAGGACAAATCCCGTTAGGTGCTGGTTTAGCATTTGGTGACAAATACAACAATACAGGTGGAGTTACACTCACTTATTTTGGAGACGGAGCTGCTCGCCAAGGTTCACTTCACGAAGCGTTCAACATGGCCATGCTATGGAAATTACCAGTAGTTTTCATTGTGGAAAACAATGGATATGCAATGGGTACTTCAGTAGAAAGAACGGCCAATCACTCTGACATTTGGAAACTAGGATTAGGATATGAAATGCCATGTGGTCCTGTTGACGGAATGAACCCAGTGAAAGTAGCCGAAGCAATGACAGAAGCTATCGAAAGAGCTAGACGTGGCGACGGACCAACATTCTTAGAAATGAAAACCTACCGCTACAGAGGACACTCTATGTCTGATGCACAATTATATCGTTCAAAGGACGAAATTGAAGAATACAAAAAAATTGACCCTATTACGCAAGTTTTAGATGTAATCATTGATCAAAAATATGCAACTGAGGAAGAAATAGAAGTAATTGACCAACGTGTAAAAGACTTAGTAGAAGAGTGTGTGAAATTCTCAGAAGAATCTCCATACCCAGAACTACAACAGTTATACGACATGGTATACGAAGAAGAAAACTATCCATTCATCCCTCACAAATTATAATCCATTATGGCAACAATTATTACAATGCCCCGTTTGAGCGACACTATGACTGAAGGAACGGTAGCAACTTGGCTTAAAAAAGTAGGTGACAAAATAAATGAAGGTGATATTCTAGCTGAAATCGAAACAGACAAAGCAACAATGGAATTCGAATCCTTTAATGAAGGAACGCTATTATATATTGGTATACCAGAAGGAGAAACTGCACCTGTAGATTCACTACTTGCAATCATTGGAAATGAAGGCGAAGATGTAACCGCATTAATTGCTGGCGGAGCTGCTGCTCCAGCACCAGTAGCAATAGAAACTCCAAAAGAAGCAGCTGTTACTCCAGCAGCAACTAGTACGGCTACAGAACTTCCAAAAGGAGTTATCGTAGTAACTATGCCTCGATTAAGCGACACTATGACCGAAGGTACCGTTGCCACTTGGTTAAAAAAAGTAGGAGACACCATTGCTGAAGGTGATATTCTAGCTGAAATTGAAACAGACAAAGCTACAATGGAGTTTGAGTCTTTCAATGCAGGTACTTTACTTTACATCGGAATTCCAGAAGGAAATACAGCACCAGTTGATAGTCTTTTAGCTATAATTGGACCAGCGGGAACTGATATTACTGGAGTTGCAGCTGGCTTTAATGCTGGCGGAACTACTACTGCACCTGTTGTAGCAGAAACCGCAGCAGCACCAGCAACTACAGAAAAAAACATTGAAACTGTTCAAGAGCCAAGTGCAGATGGACAAAGAATTTTGGCTTCCCCTCTAGCTAAAAAATTAGCTTCAGAAAAAGGAATCCAATTATCACAAGTAAAAGGAAGCGGTGAAAATGGACGTATCACAAAAAGCGATATCGAAAACTTTACGCCACAAGCAAGTGCTACTACTCAAGCAGCTCCACAACAAGCTCCTGCCGCTAAGACGGAAACTGTAGCAGCTCCAAAACCTTATGTTCCTGCTGGACAAATAGCAACAGAAGAAATTAAGAATTCGCAAATGCGTAAGATTATTGCAAAACGTTTATCAGAATCTTTGTTCACAGCACCTCATTACAATTTGGTAATTGAAGTAAGTATGGATGAAGCCATGAAATCAAGAGCTGTAATCAATACTGTGCCGGATACAAAAGTTTCTTTTAACGATATGGTAATCAAAGCAAGTGCTTTAGCATTAAAGAAACACCCAAAAATCAATTCACAGTGGAAAGATGATGCCATCACTATCAACTATCATGTAAATATTGGTGTAGCTGTAGCTGTCGAAGATGGTTTAGTGGTTCCTGTACTGCCTTTTACTGACGGCATGAGTTTATCTCAAATTGGTGCAAGCGTGAGAGATTTAGCAGGAAGAGCAAAAAACAAAAAATTATTACCTACTGAAATGGAAGGAAGTACTTTTACCATTTCTAATTTAGGTATGTTTGGAATTACTGAATTCAACTCTATCATCAATCAACCAAATTCAGCTATTCTTTCAGTTGGAGCAATCGTTGAAAAACCCGTAGTGAAAAATGGACAAATTGTAGTTGGTAACACTATGATGTTATCTTTAGCCTGTGACCATAGAACTATTGATGGGGCGACAGGAGCTCAGTTTTTACAAACATTAAAACAATACATAGAAAACCCAGTAACTATGTTAGCATAACAAAAGTTTTCTTTACTATAGAAATCCCGTTTTGAACTTTCAAAACGGGATTTTTTTTACTTATTCTTGGCTTCAATCCACTTGGACATATATTTTGTACTAGCAAGCGTATGATGTTGCAAAAGGGCACCATAAAAATTATTCAGTCGATGTTCGGCAATGGTAGCCAACAAATGTTGCAATCGTTCTACAAAATCACTTTCAAAAAGTTCTTTTTGATATCTTTCATTCAGGATAGCAAACCCATTTTTTTGCGATCTAAGCCAAATGAATTGATCTGTATACAATTGCACTGCTGCATCGACAAAATCCTCTACAGCATCACTAACATAACCATTCCAAGGTAAATCGCCCTGCATAGATTCTGCCCCAATAGTAGTGGTTACGCTGGGCGTACCTGTTTGCATTGCTTCCAATAATTTTCCTTTTATACCAGCTCCAAAACGTAAAGGAGCTAAAACTACTTTTGATTGTTGAACTACTTCTTGAGCGTCCTCAGCGCGTCCCATAATAAAAAAATTAGTCTTTGGCTGATGAAGCTGCAGTACTTTTTGAGAAGGATAGGCTCCATAAATTTTTAAAGTAGTATTTGGTAATTTTTGAAAAATTTTAGGCCAAATCGTCTCTTTCAAATATTGAACGGCATTCCAATTAGGCTCATGAAGAAAGTTCCCAATAAAGACAAAACCTTCTCGCTCTTCAAAAGAAGGTACTTCTTTCTCAAAGGAAGCTTCGAATGCGTCCAAAAGAATCGGCAAATAAAACAATAACGAGGGATCAATTTTAAAAATAGTCTGCAGAAGCTCCATCTCAAATTCGGATATCATTAAAGTCAAATCACATCTCAAAATACTAGCAATCTCTCGCTTTGCAACATCTTCAACTAGCAAATCATTGATGGAAAATGGTCGATTTTGCTTAAACGCCTTTTGTCGCGCTATTCGCAAACAATGTAAATCTTCTGTATCTAAAATTCTAACTGCATCAGGACAATGTTCAATTACTCGCCACCCAAACTGTTCTTCAATCATAAATCGATCAAACAAAACCACATTAGGTTGCATTGCTTTGACAAACGCATCAAAACTAGCATCATTTAGCTTTATAGCGACTTTATGAATACCAAACTTGGATAAATCAATCATAAAACCACTATCTTGAGCTGTACTCGCAAAAGTAACTTCATATCCTTGCTTTTGAAACAAACCAACGAGTTGCATCATTCTACTTCCCGCAGCCGAAGAATTAGGCTCTGGCCAAACAAAACCAATTACCAATAGTTTTTTCATATCAAATCAATTGTGGGTACAAAATAATACTATTTCATTCTGATTCTAGCTTTTTGAAAGAAAAATCAAAACTAAAAAGCTAAATTTGCAGTCAATAAATTGAATAATATTATGTTAGGATTAAAATTAGCTACTGACCCACGATGGGTGAATATCGTAGAATCAAATATTGAAGAGATTCTTACCGATCATGCTTGGTGCGAACAAAAAGCGGCTTCCAATGCCATATATATTATCATCAATAATTCAGAAAAAGAAGAATTAGTGACCGAAATGACCAGAATCGCATTAGAAGAAATGGAACATTTTCAAATGGTTCATAACATCATTAAAGAAAAAGGATTAACGTTAGGCAGAGAAAGAAAAGACAATTATGTTAATGATTTAGTCAAATTTGCTAAAAAAGACGGTAGTCGTAACGATGCTTTGGTAGAAAGATTATTGTTTGCAGCTATGATTGAAGCCAGAAGTTGTGAACGCTTTAGAGTACTTTCGCAAAACATAAAAGACCCTGAACTAGCAAAATTCTATCATGATTTAATGGTAAGCGAGGCGGGCCATTATACTACATTTTTAAAATTTGCCAGACAATATACAGAAAAAACAGATGTAGACAAACGTTGGCAAGAATGGATAGATTTTGAAAGTTCCATCATTGGAAATTATGGAAAATCAGAAACTGTACACGGATAAATAACATACACTTTACTTAAAATGGCGATAGATAAAAAAATCATCTTCTTAAAAACAGTAAAATATTTAGGAATAGCATTCGGTAGTATTTTGGTTGTAATGTTCCTTACACCCATTATTTTTTCTGATACAATAAAAGAAGAAGTAAAAAAATATGCCAATACCAAACTAGAAGGCGAACTTAATTACGGAGACGCTAATCTATCGTTTTTTAAACATTTCCCATCATTGACGTTGACTTTAAACGATGTCAATTTAAATGGTTCCATCCCTTTTGAAAAAGAAAAATTTGTATCTGCCAAAGAAATTGCTTTTGGTATCGATGTATCGAGTTTAGTTTTTGGTAAAGCCATAGACATTGACCAAATTATTGTAACCGAAGGAAACATCAATGTGAAGGTTGACAAAAATGGTCAAGCCAATTACAATGTGTATAAAGGAAGTGAGCAAACCTCCAAAAAAGTTGAAGAAAAAAACAATACCGCATTGCAACTTCAAAAAATTGAAATTATAAATAGCAAAGTGGTTTATGACGATCAATCCACAGCCATTCATCTTGATTTGTTTGATTTTAATTACATCGGAAAAGGAGATTTAGCCTCTGATGTCTTTGATTTATATTCTAAAATAGCCATAGCTAAAATGAATTTTATCTACGAGAACGAACCGTATTTAATGAATAAGAAAGTGGAAGGCGATCTGATTACCAAAGTCAACGTTAACTCCTTATCCTTTATATTTGAACAAAACAATTTAAACATCAATAGATTATTAGTGGATTTCAAAGGCAAATTCGATTTCCTAAAAGACGGATATAATATTGATTTTAACATTAAATCAAAGGATAGCGAACTCTACGACTTGATTAATGCCTTTCCTCCAAAATTTATTACTTGGCTAGAGAAAACAGAAATCAAAGGAAAAACAGACCTGCTTTTAACCCTAAAAGGAAAATACATTACTTCTGAAAAAATAGCGCCTGATTTACATTTGGATTTGAAAGTAAAAGACGGTTTTGTAAACTACAACAAAAGTAAATTCCCCGTTTCAAATCTAAATGTAGATTTTAAGGCAAAATTACAATCGCTTGACCCAAACCAATTGCTTTTAGATGTAAATGGCATTTCTTTGAATATTGAAAAAGAATATTTAAAAGCAAAATGGCATTCCAAAGGAGTTGAAAACATTGAACTGAATGGAGAATTGTTCAGCTTTATTGATTTAGAAAAACTAAATAATGCATTAGGAATTCCAAATTTAACTATAAAAGGGCTTTTGACTGGAAAAGGAACAATGAATGGAACGTATAATGCAAAAACCAACAGTTTTCCTATAGCCGATATTGCTATTGATCTTAAAAATGGTTTTATTCAAACGGAATATTATCCAAATCCAATCACCAATATCAATTGTAATGCTACCATAAAAAATCAAAAAGGGTCTATCGATGATTTAAAAGTTAGACTACAACCCGCAAGTTTTACTTTTGAACAAGAACCCTTTAAAGTAGAAGCCAACTTAGAAAACTTCAAAGATTTAACTTACGATGTAAAGGCAAAAGGCGTTTTAAACATCAGCAAAATATACAAAGTCTTTTCACAAAAAGGATTAGATGTTGATGGTTATATTAAAACTGACTTGGCTCTTAAAGGAAAACAAAGTGATGCTGAAAAAGGAAATTACAGTAAACTCAATAGCAAAGGAACACTAGAAATAAGAAATATTGCAGTAGCCTCCACTTATCTTCCAAAAAAACTTTTAATCAAAGAAGGTATTTTCAAATTCAATCAAGACAAAATGTCTTTCAACACTTTTTTGGCTAGTTACAGTCAATCTGATTTTAAATTGAATGGTTACTTAAAAAATGTATTTAATTTTTTAAGTCCAAGAAAAGGAACACTAAAAGGTGCTTTTACTTTACAGTCAAAATACATAAATGTAAATGAATTTATGAGTTCAGAAAACCCTACAGTCCTAAAAGAAGTCAACACTACTACTTCAAAGACTGACAATTCAATAACAGAAATAAACACAACTAGTACAGGAGTCATAATTATCCCAAAAAATCTTGATTTGCAATTCAAAGCTATTGCCCAAAAAGTAGATTTTCAAGAATTGCACCTTACTAAAGCCAATGGTAATTTGAAAATGAAAAACGGCAAATTACACCTTCAAAACACCAATTTTAATCTCATCGGTTGCCAAGTAGGAATGAGCGCATTGTACGAAAGCTTAACAACTAAAAAAGCTTTGTTTGAATACCAAATCAAGGCTACAGACTTTGATATAAAAAGAGCCTATAAAGAAGTTAAAATTTTCCGTGAGATGGCAAGCGCTGCTGAAAAAGCCCAAGGAATAGTTTCTTTAGATTACAAGCTTAAAGGCCGTTTAAACGCAAATATGGAACCCGTTTTCCCATCTTTAGTAGGAAATGGAGTTTTATCTGTAAAAGACATCAAACTCTATGGAATGAAAATGTTTAATGTAGTTGGAAGCCAAACCAATCACGATAAAATGAAGAATCCTGAACTATCTAAAGTTGAAATTAAAAGTTCGATTAAAAATAACATAATGACTATCGAACGATTCAAATTCAAATTCGCAGGTTTTAGACCAAGAATAGAAGGAACTACAAGTTTGGATGGTCGACTAAATTTAAAAATGAGATTAGGATTACCTCCCTTTGGTCTTTTTGGAATACCAATAACCGTTACTGGTAATAAAGATAATCCAAAAATTAAAGTTGGAAGAGAAACACAAGATTTAGAAGAAAAAGAAGATAAGGAAACCGAATAAACAATCAACATGAAAGCCAATAGTACTTATTGGCTTTTACTTTATTTGATTATCTAAGACATTTACACTTTGCCTACATTTATAAAATAATCACAAATTGTATTAATTTGACAAGACTTACAATTCGGAATGGGTCTACAAATCAATCTCCCATGAAAAGAAATAGCCATACCAATTTCTAACCAAGTCGAAGAATCTAATTTCGAAAGTAACTCTTGTTCCATTTTATCCGCATCTTTAAAATCAGGTACAATACCCAATCGTGGTGCAACCCTCAAGACATGCAAGTCGACCATAATACCATTAGGATTATACCCTAATTCTTTTAGAATTACATGAGCTGATTTCCTACCAATCCCTCTATATCGAGTCAAACCCAATATAGTTGTTGGCAATTCTTTATCATGAAATTGTTTTGCTAAATCAATAATCCAATTTGCTTTATTCTTAAAATTAGTAATAGAATCCAAAAGTGGATACAAATCGGAAGCATTAATAGACATTAAAGAGAACCAATCAGGATACTTTTCAAAAAAAGGAATAGATAATCGATTAACGTTTTCATCAGAATCTTGAGCAGCAAGAATAACCATAACAATAAGTTGGTAGCTATTCTTATAATGCAGAGGATGTGTTTTTCCTTTATAACTGAATATCAATGGTTCTAAAAAAATAGACCAATTACGATCGTCAAATAAATCCATAAACACATTCTTTAAGTCAATAATAAAAAAGATTCGTAAGATAAACTAAAATCCTTTACATCCACTATTTTCTTTAAAATAGCTTACACTAGAAAAAAAGGGCAC
>NZ_JBPTTP010000011.1:0-42429 GCF_051547165.1 Flavobacterium sp. TSSA_36 | reverse complement strand
CTATTAAGCTATTTTATTTTTAAATTCCGCAAATGAATTAAATCTATAACAGCCAAACAATTCAAAATACAATTCATTAACCTTTGTAAATGTTTCTTTTGGCGTTTTGTAGTCTTTCAATTTAGAAAAGTATTGTTTGTAAAATCCGTCTTTATCTATAAAGCTTTTCATTAAAGCAATTTTCTTTTGCAAAAAGTTAATTTGACAATTTTTTACTTTTTCTTCAATCCCTACTAATTTTTGATTTTCATTTTTTTTCATTTTTTTTCTATTTTATAATTAATAACTATCTAAATTTAAAACCTTTATTCTTAAACTACACCCCCCCTATAAAAAAAACACGCCGAGTAAAATCCTTTCTAAACAGCGATGTAGGTACTTTAATTTTGATCGAGATTTTACCCCATACCCCCTATATTACCAAACAAAAATTTTAATTACTTCTTAAAAGCATTATATTTGTAACGGTTTTGCGCATTGCCTGTGTTAAACTATTTGAACATTAAAAGGGTTGGCCGAAATGGTTAACCCTTTTTTTATACAATACTTTTTATAATATACTTAAAAGAAAAAAAAGAAAAGAAAAGAAATAAACGAGAGAGAACTAAGACACTCTCTCTACTTATCTTTTATATTAATATCTTAATATATTAATATCTTTAGTTGTTGTTGTTTGTTTGTCGTTTGTTTGTTATTTGTTTGTTAACTATTCTATCGTAAACTACACCAAGCCTTTATTTAATTAGGGTTTTAGCTTGTTATTTGTTTGTTGTATTTTAGGCAATATTTTATAATATGTTTATTAAAAAAGCATACAGAAATTAACTAATTATCACCCCCTTTTTTTGAGTAATTTTATTTTATCCCAATCCTTTAACACCTAAATACAAGAAATTTTTTCTTTTTCATTTCCTGTAAAACCTTTGATTTTTGGTTGTTTAATTTCAATTGGATCACTATTTGGCTTTTCGTTTTTTATCCAATTATCAATATAAGACTCAAAGATTATAGGTTCTAACTGTTGATCCTTTTTTTTAAAATTAAATTTTTTAATCATTAAATCCCAATCATAAACCAATGGTTTGTATTTCTTAATAATTTTATTCATTTCATTTGGGTAAGTAGTATTCAAAAAATCAAAAGGTACTTTTTTTATACTTTCTCCCTTGTTTGTTCCTGTTTGATTTTGAATTGTTTTAATAGTTTGTTTATTGTTTTTAATATCAAAACAAGTGTCAATATCAAATTTTAAAAGAGTAATCTTAGTGTATTTATTTGTAGCTTCTTTTGCTATAACTTTTGTGTCAATTAACTTTTTAATAGCCCCTCTCACTTTACTAACAGATAAACCCGTTTCAATTGATAAATGTTCGTTACTAGTAACTAATTGCCCTTTTTCTATTGCAATACCTCTCCAGTTTTTAGCTTCAAAATTTGCTTTCAGCAACAAATGAATATACAAGACTTTTGTATTTATATCGGTGTACCATTCCCAATTAACAATATCATTATTAATCTTTGTAAATCCTTTTATAGCTTCCATTTATCAAAATAGTTTTAATTGGTTCGATATCGGGAACAAATCTTTATTAGTGGTGTAAGCTCCAACTTTTAACCGCCCTGTTACCTTACATTTACGATAGCCAACTAAAGCAATTTTATTTTGCTTTCTCAACCTCCAAACGTATCTACAAATATTTTCTCTCATTACTCCCGTTTCTTGATCTACTTCTTTCATCGTTTTAGGAATTTCAAAGAACGCATTAAAAACAATTCTTCTTTGATCCAGCCCGTTTGCCTGTGTTGTTCTATTATTTGCCATAACTGTTAATCTTTAGTAGGTTTAACAGCTTCCAAAATTTGCTTTTTGGAATAAAAAACACGGTTTCCAATTCCGAAACTTTTCAATTTTCCGCTACGGGTGTGCTTCCATAAAGTTGTTTTAGTTATTGATAAAATTACACAAGCTTGATCCCTAGTTAATAAATCATCTTCAGGGCTTTCCTGTTGCTGGATAATGGTTTGATTTTTCAATAAAGGGGTTAATGCTTCCGCTAATTGTTCTACTGTAATGCCGTTTAAAAAAATTTGTGTACTCATTTTGCTTTTATATTTGATTAATAATAGCAAAAGTGTATCAATTTTTACGGTACTACATTTCGGTACTGTACCGTTTGAGTACCGTTTTTATTTTGGTCTAATCGAATGCGTTTAAATCTACTTTATCTAAAAAATCTTTGTGCAGTTCTAATCCTTTTTCTTTATAATAATTATAAATTTCTCTTACTACTGTTTTGTTTCGATATAGGTTTTTACTATTGTCATTTTCTTTATAGTTTAACGTATAAGAAAAATAACCATGATCGGATTTTTTAAAACCTAGTTGTAAAGCAATTTTAGTAAATATCCCTCTTTCGTCTTTTGGATATTCTTTATAAAGCTTTTGCGCTTCACCTGTGGCAAAGGTTAAAGCAATTTTAAAAATTGGTTTATCCCGAAACGGGTTTTTATTTTCTTGAACTAATGTTATATTGTTTTCTAAAAGATTATTTTTTACAATCTGTTCAGCTTTAAAAATTGATAAAGGTGTTTCTAAATCAATACTTGTTTGAATTAAATTATCCAAATATTCTAATTCGTAAAGATTAAATAATTGAGAGGTATTTAATTTTGCATACTCAAACGTTTCATGTTTACACGCTATCAAACGAAAATTAATAGTTTTCAACAAACTTAATTTTCGTTCTTCTATTTCTAAAATCAGTTCCTTTTTAATATCAATGTCAATTTTATTAAGCTTTTCGGGAATTTTAAAAATCAATAGTAAATATTCCTGTAATTTGGTTTTACTTGTTTCTAAATCATTTGCGCCCATTTGAATAATTTTTTATTTTTTTGCCTGTGTTATTTTTGTTCGCCTGTATTTCTTACAATATCCAAAACGGGCGTTTTGGGTTTTGGTGTTAGCTTGCTAAAGTAGTCTAACATTTGATAAGCATTATCATAAGACGTTTTGCCGATGTAACTTAAAAACATTCGTTCGGTTCCATGGGCTGTGATATTCATTAAAACGGGTGTAGGAATACGCCCGTAAAAATTTGAAGCAAATGATCTACGGCAAACATGGGAGCTTATAACCTCCCATTTTGGGAACACCCCTTTTATAGTTGGCTTTAAAACTTTTTTGGGTTTTTTGTTTATATCTGTTGTAGTGTTTTCAGATTTTTTAACCTTATCGGCTACGGGTTTTTTTCGGCCTTTTGTTGGAGCAATTAATTTAGCTTCTTTGCAAACTTCTTTAATGTATTCATTAAATTTTACAATAGAAATTTTATAAGGTAATCCGTTTTTAATAATATCCAAGGCTTCAGGTAGTAAAGGTATTGCTACTAATTTGCCCGTTTTTTGTTGTTTCAATTCAATTATTTTAACCCCTCCCAAATCTTTAATGTTTTTTTGGGTAATACTTAATAAATCCCCTCCACGCTGGCCAATCAAACAGCCCAGTAATAACCATTTTCGGGCGTTTATCAATGCTTCACGAAATAAAACGGTGTTTTTTATTTGTTCCTGTTCTTCTTCACTTAAAAAAACAATGTCTTCAGGGTTTTTTGATTCCGAAACGCCTTTTAATTTGTTCACTTGATCCGAAACTACAATATCATTTTTTGAAGCATCTAAACAAATCGTTCTAATATTGGCTATATTTTTACCCACATAATTAACAGAATACCCTTTTGAAAAAAGCCAAATTTTATATTTTTCAACAAATTGTATATTAATGTTTTTTATCAAAATGCTTTTACTTTTCAATATTTCACCTTCATAACGCAAAATAGTACTTTTGAAAAGTTTTAAATTTTGTACACGGCCACTACTTAACCCTAATTCCTTTTTTTGATTTTGTTTATAAGGTGCTTCATCAATGTACTTTTGAATGTAGTTTGTTAAAACGTCCAATTCAACAACGGGAATTTTATTATTGAAAATGTCAATTTGATTTTGCAACCATTCGCCCGAAAATAAAACGCCTTCACTAATTGCATTATTATAGGCTTTTTCTAAGTGTATTTTTAATTCCGAAAGTTTTATATTTAATTCCTTCGCTTCTTTATCCCTAATTTTTATTTGTTCTTTTTCGGGGTTCCAATCCTTATAATTTACAACATAGCCCGTTTTTCTGTAAAGTCTTATTTTTTGGCCTAATGAATAGTAAACATAAATATTTGAGTTTTCCGCTTTATTACGAATTAACAGTTTTAAAGTTGCCATGTTTTTTAATTTATTTGAACATTTCAAAGGTAATAAAAAACGCTAATCTTGCTACACATTTGCTACACTTTGCTACACTTTTGCTACACCAAACGCAAATTTATCTGAATTTGGATAAATTTAAAATCAAACAAAAAACCCGTTAACCCCTTGTTTTTATGGGCTTTTCGATGCTTTTTAGGTAAATTATAAAATTATCAAAATACGTGGGTGTTGTCCCTGCCGTGGTCACATAAAAGGATGAGGAATGTTGTGTTTCTCATCCTTTTTTTATGAATTAATTTTGTGAGTAATAAAAAGATGTTGTGATTATCTAACATTTTTTTAGACATATTGTCAGGATTTGGAGGTGTTTTAAGAGCAAACATAAATTTTCTTACGATTATTCCGATAAACAAAAAATATGAAAAAATATTGGTGTTTAGTCTGATATTCATCAGGTGTCTTGCTTTTTTTTTGCTTTAAATTTGGATATATTTAAAAATTAGGATTATGAAAAGTATAGTTCCTGTTTCAAAAATTATGTCCAAGAATTTAGTGAAACTTCAGTTGTCTGACGATTTAACTAAAGCTGAAAGTTTATTCAAACATCATAAAATTAGACATATTCCAGTGGTGAAAGGCAGTAAGATTTTAGGGATTTTAAGTTATACCGATTTGCTTAGGATTTCTTTTGCAGATGCTGTAGATGACGACGAAGAAGTAATTGATACTACAGTGTATAATATGTTTTCAGTAGAGCAGGTTATGGTGAAGAAAGTAACCACAATATCCCCTGAGACAACAATAAAAGAAGCTGCAGAGATTCTTACTCACAATGATTTTCATGCCTTGCCTGTTTGCGAAGGAGATTTGCTTGTCGGTATAATTACTACAACTGATTTAATTCAATATTTAATTGATCAGTATTAAAAGGAAAGAGGCTCTATCTTTTAAAATGATATAGCCTCTTTTATGTTTTTAGATAGTAGTGATTTGTTTCAAATCTTCGATAGTAGCTGTTGGGTTTTCAGCTTTGAAAACGAAGCTTCCTGCAACTAAAACATCGGCTCCGGCTTCTACTAATGCTCTCGCATTTTTATTCGTAACCCCACCATCAATTTCAATTATGGTGTTGGCTCCTTTTTGAATGATTAAATCTTTTAATTTGGTCACTTTATTATATGTGTTCTCAATAAATGATTGTCCGCCAAATCCAGGATTTACACTCATAATACAAACCAAATCGATATCATTGATTACATCTTCTAATAAGTCAATAGAAGTGTGCGGGTTGATGGCTACACCAGCAAGCATTCCTTCTGCTTTGATAGCTTGTAAGGTACGATGAAGGTGATTGCACGCTTCATAATGAACGGTTAGTACATTGGCACCCAAATCAGCAAACGTTTTGATATAGCGGTCAGGATCTACAATCATTAAATGTACGTCAATTGTTTTGGTTGCATGTTTTGCAATTGCTTCTAGTACGGGCATACCAAACGAAATGTTGGGAACAAATACGCCATCCATGATGTCAATGTGGAACCAGTCCGCTTGACTATTATTAATCATCTCTATATCGCGCTGTAAGTTAGCAAAATCGGCTGCAAGTACCGATGGTGCTATAATTGTGTTTTTGCTCATTGTTGTGTTGTGTTATTTTTTGGGCAAAGATAATTTTTTTAATGGCAATGATTGCAAAGAATTTATAGGGATTCACGCAAGTTTTAAAACACAAATTATTCTAGCAAAAGTTATGGCTTTGTTTGCCCTGCAAAAAAAACAAAATTCCGGATACCCGAGCGGAGCGAACTGACCGGTGTTTTGTTTGCCCTGCAAAAAACAAAACTCCGGTAATCAGCCGGAGTTTTCAATCATCAATCAAAAAACGAACAGTTAATCAGACCGTCGTTACTTTTAAAATTCCAATTAATTGAAATTCCAAATTCCAAAAATAGTAAAATTGGGATTTGGAATTTGCTTTTTGGAATTTATCCTAAATAGGTTTTTAAGATTTTACTTCTAGAAGTGTGTTTTAATCTACGGATAGCTTTTTCTTTAATTTGACGCACACGCTCACGAGTTAAGTCAAATGTTTCACCAATTTCTTCTAAAGTCATTGGGTGTTGATCACCTAAACCAAAATACAAACGAACTACATCTGCTTCTCTTGGAGTAAGCGTTTCTAAAGAACGCTCAATTTCCGTACGCAAGGATTCGTGAATTAATTCTCTGTCTGGGTTTGGAGATTCACCTGAACGTAAAACGTCATAAAGGTTAGAATCTTCTCCTTCAACTAAAGGCGCATCCATCGATAAGTGACGACCAGAGTTTTTCATAGACTCTTTAACATCATTTACTGTCATGTCTAACTCTTTTGCAATTTCTTCAGCAGAAGGTGGACGCTCATTAGATTGTTCTAATAAGGCGTACATTTTGTTGATTTTATTAATAGAGCCAATTTTGTTTAATGGCAAACGAACGATACGTGATTGTTCTGCTAAAGCTTGAAGAATCGATTGACGAATCCACCAAACGGCATACGAAATGAATTTGAAACCACGAGTTTCATCAAAACGCTGTGCTGCTTTAATCAATCCTAAGTTTCCTTCATTAATTAAATCGGGTAATGTTAATCCTTGATTTTGATATTGCTTAGCAACAGAGACTACGAAACGTAAATTGGCTTTAGTTAGTTTTTCTAAGGCTCTTTGATCACCGGCTTTTATACGTTGTGCTAATTCTACTTCTTCATCGGCAGTAATTAAATCTACCTTTCCAATTTCTTGTAAGTATTTGTCTAGTGATGCAGTTTCACGATTAGTTACCTGCTTGGTGATTTTAAGTTGTCTCATGGTATTTGTCTCCTTATTATTTAAGTGTACAAATGTTTATACGAGTAGTGTTTCAAAAAAGTTACATAATTATCACTTTTTTTTCAATAAAATAACAAAACACCCCAACTTTACCACGAAAGTGAGGGTGTTTAAAAGGGACAATGTAATTTTTTTGGTGGTTTAAATATTTGGTTTATAGTTCGTCAGGAGTTTTTAGCATTTCGTCAAAAAGATTTTTCAAAGATTTGACATACAAAGGAAATCCTATTGCTAAAAATAGATATTCTTTTCTTAAAACAGTCACATCGTCTAGAATTTGATACAAACTTGGTACTATGATTAGTAAAGAAACTAGAATTCCAATCCATGGATTTAGTTTAATAGTTAGAAGTTGTTTCAAAAGTCTCATCTCAAATTGGTTTTTTACTGCTATATTCATTTTAGTTGCTTTGTTAATGTTGCAGTAAAAATACCTTTGTTGTGAAGCTATTTGGAAGCCATTGTCACAAGACTCCTTTTTTTTGTCATGAAAGTACTTCTCAGAGTTTATATCAAAAAAAACTCCTTTTGGGAGGCTTATTTGTGTGTAGTGAGGTTTTAAGAAAGAACATTCATTTTCTTAACGAAGTCTTTATAGGTGTCGCTTAGGTTGACTTTGTGCCCGCCTTGCATGATGATTAAATTGTCGGCGAGGATGATTTCTTCGATTTTGTTTACATTGACCAAATAATTGCGATGGGTTTTGATGAATGCAGTGGGGTTGAGTAACCCACTAATTTTGGTGAGCGAAATCAGAATCACAAATTTTTCTTTTTCGGTAATGATGTTGCAATACCGTTCTTCTACTTCAATGTAGAGAATGTCTTTTAGAGCTACTTTTTTCAAGGCATTTTTTTTCTTGATGAACAAATAGTCATGGCTTACCACGGTATCTTGTTCTTCGCTTTGAAAGACTTGGCTTTGAGCGTAAAATTTTTCTACTGCCATTTCAATAGCATATAAAATTTCTAATGGATTGAAAGGTTTCATTAAGAAACTAAACGGTTTAGTAAGTTTGGCTCTTTCGAAGATTTGGCGGTCTTGCGAACTGGTCAAAAATACAAAAGGCTTTGCGGCATTGGGAACAATACTAATTGCTTCAGCAAAAGCGATGCCGTCAGGTTTTCCATCCAAAAAAACATCTAGAATAGCAATATCTATAGTTTGACTATAAAAGAGTTCTAAAGCTTCTTTGAACGTTCGCGCCACACCCACAACATGGTAGTTGTTCTCTAAAAGTACTTTACATAGAGCATCACTTTGTTCTGGTAGATCTTCTACAATGAGAATATTAATTTTATCCATTTTGTTCTGTTTTAGGAAATTTCAATATTATTTTGGTGCCTTTGTTCAGTTCGCTTTCTATGGCCAGTGTCCCGCCATTTTTCTTAATCATTTGTTTGCATAATTGCATGCCAAGTCCCGTTCCTATGATTTCTGAATTGCTTTTCTTGGCCAATAGTTCACTGTCTTCTAATAACTCGGCTATGGTTTCTGGACGCATCCCGATGCCTTGATCTTCAATGATGAATTGATGGAACTCGGATGGGGTGTCTAGGCTATAGAAACGAATGCTGCTGTTTTCTGGAGAGAATTTAATAGCATTATCCAGCAAGTTGCGCAACACGATTTTTAACGAATCGAGATCTACGAAGATAAAACAGTTTTTGGATACTTCGTTTTCAAAGGCAATTGTTTTTTCTAACAGTAAGGGTTTGTAGCTGTATTCTATTTGTTGTACAATAGAAAACAAATGCACCGAATCTTTATGAAAATACAATTGTTGGGTTTGTAGTAATGCCCAATGCAACAAATTGTCTAATAGACTATAGGCGCCATTGGCAATCGCACTGTTTTGATGCAGGAGTTTGTCGAGTTCGTCGTAGTTTTTGGATTCTAGGGAGCTGGTGAGTTTGGTGTTGCTGGTTTTGAGCGCATTGACGGACGAACGCAAATCGTGACTTACAATAGAAAACAGTTGGTCTTTGGTCGCGTTGAGCTCGTCTAGTTTTTCTTTTTGACTTAAAATGATTTTAGCATTTTTAACCTTTTGTCCATAAACATAAACACCACCTGTTAAAAGGAGTAGTAAACCTATGGTAGAGAAAAACATGATGTTGCGTTGGGTGTTTTTTAATTCATTTTCTACTTTGAGTACCGAGATTTGTTTTTGTTTTTGAGCCACCGCATATTTTTTCTCGTAGTCTGCGAGTGCCCAAATTTTGTTTTGGTTGTTGAGGGAATCATTCCATTGCTCTGATTCTTTTAGATAGGTTAGAGCTTTTTTGAAGTTGCCGCGGTTTTCTTCGACCACTGCCATGTTTTTCGCTGCATTTTTTTTAGATTGAATTGTGTTTACTTTTTTCGAAAGAATATAAGCCTTTTCAAAATAGTGTATTGCTTGCTTATCTTTATATTGTTCGTAATACAAACTTGCTATATTTGTATATAATGTTATTAATGTTTTGCTATCATTCGCTTTTTTATTTAATTCAAGACTTTTAAAAAAGTATTTTTCTGATTTATCAAATTGTTTGAGAAATAAATAGCAGCTACCTAGATTTCCATAAATAACACTTGTTTTATAGCCTTGATTATTTAAAATAGGTAGTTTTTCTACTTCTTTAAAATAATAAATGGCTTTTTCAAATTCTTCTAATTCCATAGAAGACTCTCCTAAAACTTTGTTTACTAATGGATAAAAAACAAAATTTTTAGACACTAAACAAAGTTCCTTTTTAGCTTCTTGAAATAATTTTAACTGTCTAAAGGAATTTCCTCTTAAGTAATGACAAAAATCGGCTAATTCTTGATTTTGACTTGAGTTTAATTGTTTCATGCAATAAACTAAGGTAGAATCCCATCTTTGTTTTATAAAAAAATATTGCGCCTTATTGAAGTTGATTTCATTTTTGAAATCTAAGGCTCTTTTCTGAAGCGATTTGTTAAAAAGAGTATTAGTAGCTACCTCTTGGGAAAATAGAAATGAAGGGGTTGTGAAAAATAATAGAATTATAAATAATTTAAATTTGATCATTTCAAAGGAAACTTTAGTTTGAACGTAAGTACTATTAAATAATTTACATCTTTTATTGATTTTTCAAATAATTAAAAGATGTAAATTAGAGTGCTTTTAAATTATTGGCCCACTTCTACCGTCGTTCCTCTGGAAGTCACGGGATCTAAGTCTACCATGTAAGACATAATCTTTGTTATGTCAGCTACAGTATCAGAAGTATAATCTACTTCTACATAATATACATCACAAGTTTCTGGGGTTTCTTCCGAGAAATTATAATCGTAGTTCATGGTTAGTACATTGCCAGATTCTATTGGTGTTTGTACAGTTGGAGCTACAGTGTCCTCTGAGTTCATGTACAAAGTAGCTCTAATTTTTAGGGTTAAGGCACCACCTTCTGGGGTGTAGAATTTTGCCGAAACCAAAGGAGCAACAGGATAGGTTACGGTTGCAGGGCTTGTAAAAGTAAATACTTGTGTGTTAATTTTTGTGTTTTGGATAACTGTAAATGCCATGTCTAATACTGGTTAATAAGGTTAATAAGGTTAATAAGGTTAAAGGTATTTTTTTTACATGAATTAAATGTAAAGTTGTTTAACTTTTTTTGATTTTTATTATGAAATTCATAGTTAAGCCTAGGATGTTGCTGATTTTTATGCAAAAAAAGCCCCTTAGTCATAATGAATAAGGAGCTTTTGAATAATAACCTTTACTTGTATCGTTATTCTTTTTTCTCTTCGCGTGGAGGTCTAGGTAACAATGCTTTTCTTGATACTTTTTCTTTTCTTGTTTTTGGATCAAGACCAAGATATTTTATTTGAAATACGTCACCCATATTCACTACATCGGCAACATTTTCAGTACGTTCCCAAGCTAACTCAGATACGTGTAATAATACTTCATTTCCTGGAGCAGCAGTATATTCTACCACAGCACCAAAGTCAAGCATTTTGATTACTTTCACTTCATACGCTTCTCCCATTTGTGGTTTGAAAGTAATCGATTGGATTTTGGCTAATACCGCTTCAATTCCAGCAGGATCCGTTCCTAAGATTTCGATAACTCCTTGCTCGTCTACTTCGTTGATTACAATGGTAGTTCCAGTGGCTTTTTGTAATTCTTGAATTACTTTTCCACCAGGTCCAATCAAAGCACCAATAAAGTTTCCGGGAATAGTTCTTGTGATGATTTTAGGAGCATGTGCTTTAACGTCAGCTCTTGGTGCAGCGATCGTTTCAGTCAATTTGCCTAAAATATGCATACGTCCGTCACGAGCTTGGTTAAGCGCTTGTTCCATGATGTCATAACGCAATCCATCAATTTTGATGTCCATTTGACAAGCTGTGATACCGTCAGCAGTTCCAGTTACTTTAAAGTCCATATCTCCTAAATGATCTTCGTCACCTAAAATATCAGACAATACCGCAAATTTCTCTCCGTCAGTAATCAATCCCATTGCAATTCCAGAAACTGGTTTTACCATTTGAACTCCAGCATCCATCAAAGCCATTGTACCTGCACAAACGGTTGCCATAGAAGAAGAACCATTTGATTCTAATACTTCAGAAACAATACGAATAGTATAAGGACAATCTGCAGGAATCATGTTTTTTAACGCACGTTGTGCTAAGTTTCCGTGACCTACTTCTCTTCTTGAAGTTCCTCTTAGTGGTTTTGCTTCACCAGTAGAGAAAGGAGGGAAGTTGTAGTGTAAATAGAATTTCTCTTCTCCTTGTTCTGAAGGAGAATCTATTTGGTTTGCTTCTCTAGAAGTTCCTAAAGTTACCGTAGCCAAAGCTTGAGTTTCTCCACGAGTAAATAAAGAAGAACCGTGAACTCTTGGTAAATAATCTGTTTCACACCAAATTGGTCTAATATCAGTTGTTTTTCTACCATCTAAACGTACGCCTAATTCTAATACGACATTACGAACCGCTTCTTTGTTAGTTTTGTAAAAATATTTAGAAACTAAATCGCCATCAGCAGCTAATTCTTCTTCAGTAAATAAAGCTTTTACTTCTTCTTTTACTTCAGCAAATGCAGCACTTCTTTCGTGTTTAGCTGATCCAACTTTTGCAATAGCATAAATTTTATCGTAAGCAGCAGCTTTAACTTTTTTGTAAATTGCTTCGTTTTCTTTTTCTCCTTCGTAAGTACGAATTTCTTTTTTACCAAAAGCTGCTTGCAAACGCAATTGTGCTTGAATTTGAACTTTAATCGCTTCGTGGGCAAATTTGATAGCTTCTACCATTTCTGCTTCTGAAATTTCTTTCATTTCACCTTCTACCATCGCTACAGAGTCCATAGAAGCTCCAATCATCATGTCGATGTCAGATTTTGCTAGGTCTTCTCTGCTTGGGTTGATAACAAATTTTCCGTCGATACGCGCTACACGCACTTCAGAAATCAAATTGTAAAAAGGAATGTCTGAAACCGCTAGGGCAGCTGATGCAGCTAAACCAGCTAAAGCATCTGGCATAACTTCTTCGTCATGAGACATTAATTGAATCATTACTTGTGTTTCAGCATGATAGTCATCTGGGAAAAGCGGACGCAACACACGGTCTACTAATCTCATGGTTAATACTTCGCTATCGCTAGGACGTGCTTCTCTTTTGAAGAAACCACCTGGAAAGCGACCAGCTGCTGCAAATTTTTCGCGGTAATCTACCGTTAATGGTAAGAAATCTACCGCTGGGTTGGCGCTACGTGCTGAAACTGCTGTGGCAAGGATCATCGTGTCGCCCATTCTAACTACTACAGAACCATCGGCTTGTTTGGCTAAACGTCCTGTCTCGATTGTGATGCTTCTGCCATCACCTAAATCGATTTTTTCTACAAATAATTGTGGAATCATAAATTTTTCCTTAATTGGTTATACAATGGGTTTTAGTTGTGTTGTAGTTGTTGTGTGTAGTTGTTGTTTCTAAAACCCAATGAAAAACCAAACTTTTTTTCTTGTAAAATGCGTGTAATGTAAAAACAAAAAGAGGCACTCTCGCACCTCTTTTTTATATTGATTATTTTCTAATACCCAATACTTTGATAATCTCACGGTATCTGTTGATTTCTTTCTTTTTCAAGTAATCTAACAAAGATCTTCTTTTACCTACTAATAGTACCAAAGAACGCTCAGTATTATAATCGTGACGATTTTTTTTCAAGTGCTCAGTTAGATGGCTAATTCTGTGAGTGAATAAAGCGATTTGTCCTTCTGCAGATCCAGTGTTTTCTGCTTTTCCTCCGTGTTTCGCGAAAATTTCCGCTTTAACTTCTTTAGTTAAATACATGCTAATATTATTTAAATGATTTTTATGTATGACTTGTATCTATTACAAGACGGGTGCAAAAGTAGAAAATAAATTTGACTAGAACAAAAGAAACGTTTCTTTATTTTGCTTTATAAACAGGGGTAGCTAGTATGAATTATGAAATATTTTTGAATTACTTGAAAGTAATAGGTAGCGTGAAATGTGTTTTAACAGTAATACCTCTGTGTTTTCCTGGTATCCAATTTTCATATTGAGAGATTAATTGTATTGCATTTGCTGTAATTCCTAACTTGTCTTCATTGTAGGTAGCTACTTTTGTTATCTTTCCAGTGTCGCTTATGTATAAATTGAGAATAATTTGGCCTTGAATTTCGCCTTCAATAGTTTTGGGTACAAGGCTATTGTTTTTTAAATAATTATAAAAACTATTAAATCCCTTTCTTGGATGGGCTCTTTCTTCAATTTCTGTGTAAATAAATTTATTGCTCAAGGAATCAATACTAACACCTTCCACTAGTTTTCCTTTGCTGTATTGTTCAGTAAAAGTCGCCTTTTGTGCTTTCATTTCGCCATGCCATAGTCCTTCTTTGAGAGCTTCTCTCACCATGCCTTTCGATGTTGCTTTGTTGCGATAGTCGTCTTCCAAATATTCTCCTTCTCCATTGATCACTTTTTGGACATTGTTTTCGTCATAATAATTAATGATTTTAGTCGTGGCGTTTTTCTTGTCTTTGCTAAGGACTACCTCAGTTTCGGCTTTGAAAACACCGTTTTCATGGTAATAAAATTGTTTGCCAAATGGGCGATCCTCCACGTAATTGGCTACTCGTCTCTTTTTGCCATTTTCAAAATAATACAAGCACTTGCCCTCAAATTTCACTCGGTCCTTATCCGTAGTGGTTCCAATTAGGTAGATTTGACCAGACTTGTAGTAGATTTTGACTTTATATTCATTTTTTTTGGAATCATAATCTTCTATTTCTTTGATGTATTCAAAATTATTTTCGTTAGAGGTGGTTAAATAGGAATCCACATAAAATAATTTTTTGTTGTTGCTTTGTGCATTAATATGTGTTATGAAAAGCATCAATACCAGGCTAAATAGAAGGTTTTTTTTACTCATTGAAAATAATGTTTGTATTAAAAAAGTTTCGCAATTTCCTCATTTACAAATTCTAAGAATCGTTCATCGGCTTCAGTGAAAGGATCGATTACGTGACTGTCAATATCGATTTGACCAATGTTTACGCCATTTACAAATAAGGGCACTACAATTTCTGATTTTACGGTAAAGCTGCACGCAATATAGTTGTCTTGTGCGGCCACATCAGGAACTACAAAGTTGGCATTCGATTCGGCTACTTGTCCGCAAATTCCTTTTCCGAAGGGAATAACCGTGTGGTCTGTTTCAGCTCCTACATAAGGCCCTAAATGCAAGGTTTTGGCATCGTGGTTCGCGAAGTAAAATCCTACCCAATTGTAGTATTCAATTGATTCATTCAAAAGCTGGCAAATGGCCAATAGCTTCTCGTCTCTAGTGATAGTATCGTTGCTTGTAATGGCAATTACCTTAGGTTGTAATTCTTGAAATGTCATTTTAAATTGATTTTTATACAAAAGTATTTAATGCTAGTCTTATAAATTACATAAATTTGAAAAAAAATCAATTTTGAAAAACTATTGGACGCTTTATAAGCCATTTTTGAAATTCATTGGGGCTTTTTTATTTTCGTATATCTTACTTACTTTTTTATATCAGTGGTATTTGTCTGGATATGAAAATAATCAATTGGATGGCATCACTCGGCTTGTAGCTAGTCACGTTGAAAAAGTCTTGCAAGTATTTGATTCTAATTCGGCGGTGGTGTATCAGCAAAATACCAAAATAAGTATTTTGATGCATCAGAAAGAAGTGGCTACCATAATTGAAGGGTGTAATGCCATAAGTGTTGTGGTACTTTTTGTTTCCTTTGTGATTGCTTTTGCGGGAAGGTTTAGCACTACTTTGTTTTTTTTACTTGGAGGTAGCGTTTTGATTTATGTGCTCAATGTGATTAGAATTGCGATTCTGAGTCTTCTTTTGTGTCGTTTTCCGGCTTATGAGCACCTTTTGCATGGCGTGATTTTTCCGCTGTTTATTTATGGGGTTGTTTTTATTCTTTGGTTTATCTGGGTCAACTACTTTTCTACTTATGCTAAAAAATCTACTTCAAAATAAAGGAAAGATTGTTCTTGGGTTGTTGTTGGTTTTTCTTTTTGCGCTAATCCGTGAATTTGAGACGCAACTGTTTTATGACCCTTTTTTAAGTTTTTTTAAAAGTGATTATGCAAATTCGCCTCTGCCAAAATATGAACCGTTTCGATTGTTTTTAGGCTTGCTTTTGAGATACGGATTGAATTCTTTGCTATCCTTGGCTTTGTTGTATGTTCTTTTTGAAGACAAGGATATGGTTCAGTTTTCGGGTGTACTATTTGTGGCTTTTTTTGTTTTGCTACTAGTTGTCTTGTTTTGTCTCCTTTCTTTTCAGGATCAAAACTATTTGCTTCTTTTTTATGTACGTAGGTTTTTGATTCAACCTATTTTTATCCTGCTCTTTATCCCTGGATTTTATTATCAAAAAATAAAAAGTAATAAATAACATTTTATTAGTAAATTAAAAACTGAAATGAATTAGTTTTGTGTCATGAATGCAAAAAAGAGCACTAGTTTATTTTTGGTACTCCTATTATTGGTTTCCAATATAGGTATGGCTTTTAATGTGCATTATTGTGGCGACTCTATTGCTGCGATAAGTTTGCATTCAGAACTTTTATCTTTGACAGAGCCAGATGGCTGTTGTGAGAAAACAGCAGTTGTCGAAAAAGATTCTTGCTGTAAAGATAAAGTGGTTCATTTTGAGAAAAAGTCAGATAATGCGACTGTAAAAATTGTGTTATTTGACATTTTTACTCCATTCTTAGTACCTGTTCAACAAGTTCTAGTTTATACTAGAATACTTCATTTTCCAAAAGCGGTAGTCAACGATTTTTATGTCGCTATTAATGCGCCTCCGCTCTACCAATTATACCATCAATACATTTTTTACGCCTGATTTTTGTTTATTTAATTTCTTGAAAATTTTATAAACCGTTGTCGTTTGAGTGCGAAACTTCTTATTATAGGAGTTTTGCGTGAGGGATAGCAGCTGGCTACCGAAGTAGCGCGTATAGTCCGACCGCATTTAGGCAAGGGGGCGAATAACACGTTGCTGAATTGCCCCCTTGACTAAATGGGGTCACGCCCAGATTGTATTGAAACGACGACACAATTCAGAATAAATAATGCAAAAAAATATAGTGTTTTTGGGGTTGCTTTTGCTTTCAATTCCAGTTTTTTCACAAGAAAATCTAGAGGAAGTAAAAATCACCAAAAAAAGAAAAGGATTACAAAAATCCTATACCGTTACCGCAAATACTACATTGGTAACTAGTAAAGAGTTGCTTAAAGCAGCTTGCTGTAATTTGGCCGAGAGTTTCGAGACGAATCCATCAATTGATGTTAATTTTTCGGATGCTTTGACGGGCACGAAACAAATCAAAATGTTAGGTTTGACGAGTCCGTACCTGATGATTACCGAAGAAAATGTGCCATCTGTTCGTGGTGCCTCGCAAGCGTATGGCTTGTCGTTTACTCCGGGAACGTGGGTTGAAAGTATTCAAATTACCAAAGGCGCGGGAAGCGTGGTGAATGGGTATGAGAGTATTTCGGGACAAATAAACACCGAATTGATTAAGCCCATTAATGATATTCCTTTCTTTTTGAATGCCTACGGTTCTTCTGACTCTAGATTTGAGTTGAATACGCATTTTAATACGCAATTGTCTCAAAAATGGAGTAGTAGTTTGTTTCTTCATGGTAACACTCGTGTGTCTAAAATGGACCAGAATAAGGATGGTTTTATGGATAATCCGTTGGCAAAGCAAATTAATGTGATGAATCGGTACCAATATTATGATGCTGATAAAGGGTTAGTGAGTTTTATCAATTTCAGGTATATGAATGATAAAAAGCAATCGGGCGAGGTTGATTTTGATGCTGAAAAAGACAAGGGAACGATCAATAAATGGGGTTCTGAAATCAATACGCAACGATTGGATTTGGCAACGAAAGTGGGCTATGTCTTCAAAGATATGCCGTTTCAAAGTATTGGTTTTCAAAATGCTTTTACGTTGCATGATCAAAACTCGTATTATGGTTTGAATTTGTACGATATTAAGCAAAGTAGCTTTTATTCGAATTTGATTTTTAACTCTATCATTAACAATACGAAACATAAGTTTGCAACAGGAATTAACTTTGCGTACGACAATTATAAGGAGTTTGTAGGAGTAAAAGATTACGGAAGAATCGATAATTCGATTGGTGCTTTTTTTGAATATACGTATGATAACGACGATAATTTCAGTTTGGTTTTGGGCGGAAGAGTTGATAATCACAATCGATTGGGGACTTTTGTAACGCCTCGTTTGCATCTTCGTTATAACCCTTGGGAAAAATCGGTGCTTCGTTTTTCGGCAGGTAGAGGGAAGCGGGCGGCTAATATTTTTGCTGAAAATCAGTCTTTGTTTGCTAGTTCAAGAGTGCTTTCTGTATTGGATACCGATGGAAAAATCTATGGCTTAAATCCAGAAATTGCTTGGAATTACGGCGTAAGTTTTAATCAAAAATTTCAATTGTTTGGAAGAAATGCTGATGCTGGGGTAGATTTTTACAGAACCGATTTTCAAAATCAAGTTGTGGTAGATGTGATGCAATCGCCTCAAGAGGTGTTGTTTTATAATTTAAATGGCAAATCGTTTGCTAATAGTTTGCAAGTTGAATTTAATTATGAGTTGGTGCATAACCTTAATTTGCGAACGGCTTACAAATATTATGATATTCAGACGGAGTATTTATCTGGAGTTTATCAAAGGCCTTTACAAGCGAAGCATCGATTTTTTGCAAATCTTGAATATGAAACGCATCGTTCTGAAAAAGGAGGTCAATGGCGTTTTGATGCCACTTATAATTGGCTTGGAAAGCAACAATTACCAGTAACGGCTTCGAATCCTGTGGCGGATCGTTTGTTTGATTTTTCTCCTGCTTATAGTTTGATCAATACACAAATTACCCGCGTTTTTTCTTCTACCTTTGAAGTATATGTAGGTGGCGAGAATATTGGGAATTACAAACAATCTAAAGCAATTTTAGGATCGGAGAATCCATTTGGACCCACTTTTGATGCCTCTATAGTTTATGCGCCCATTTTTGGTCAAATGTATTATGCGGGCTTACGATTTAAAATTAAATAACCTTAACTAGTCAACTAAAAAAAACATGAAAAAATTAGTAATTATTATCGTGATGGCTTTGGTGGGATTCACCACACAAGCACAAGAGAAAAATAAAAATGCCAAAATTGTATTTGAAGTCAATGGAAATTGTGGGATGTGTCAAAAACGCATTCAAAAAGCAGCATTGTCTGTAGAAGGAGTAAAATCAGCGGTTTGGGATATTGACTCCCATCAATTGAGTCTGATTATCAATGAAGAGAAATGCATCCCCTTGGCGGTGAAAAAAGCCGTAGCCAAAGTAGGACACGATTCTGATGAGGTCAAAGCAACCAAAGAGGATTATGATCGCCTTCACGGTTGTTGTATGTATGAACGGATAGAATAAAAATAAGGAACACCCAAGACGCTATTGTTTTGGGTGTTTTCTTTTGAAATCGTTAATAAAATTTTAAAATACGGGTTTGTTTTGTCACTTTGTTAAAAAATCCTTAATTTCACGACTTATAAATCCAAATCTACGCCTGCATATGAATACTTTTGAATGGACCCAATTATTAAATCCTGAGTTTTATATCACTTTAAGTGTGGGTGGTGTTCAAATCGGTTTGTATGTCGTTTTGTTTATTGTGTTTGCAGAAACAGGACTTTTTGCAGGTTTTTTTCTTCCGGGAGATAGTTTGCTATTTCTTTCAGGAATTTATAGTCGTGATTTAGTTGAAAGTCTCTTTGTAGTAGAAAGCGACTTTATCAATGTAACTTTTTTATCTATTATGGTTGCCATTGCTGGTATTTTGGGAAATACCGTTGGTTATTGGTTTGGCGCGAAAAGTGGGTATTATTTATTTAAGAAAGAAGATACGTTTTGGTTCAAGAAAAAATATTTACTACAATCTAAAGATTTCTTCGAGAAGTATGGTGGCAAAGCGATTATTTATGCTAGATTTTTGCCAATTTTTAGAACGTTTGCACCGATAGTGGCAGGTATTGTTTCTATGGATAAAAAGAAATTCATGTTTTACAATCTTTTAAGTTCTTTCATGTGGTCGTTTGTTTTGATTTTTGCGGGACATTATTTGTATGGTGTTTTTCTAAAATACGGAATCGATTTAAAGAAACATATAGAGTTTATTGTGATTGGAATTATTCTAATTTCTACGTTTCCTGTTTTTATGAAAATGTTGAAGAAACAACCGGAATGATTTAATCAATACTACTTAGTGAATAGTGATTAGTCCTTATTGATTGTTTTTTTTGGATTAGTGAATTGTGATACAAAATAAAAAAATCCGAAGCGTTGAAAACTTCGGATTTTTTTTATGGTCCAAATTTGGAGTTTGGATTTTTTGTTTTGGATTTTAATGCTTATTACATCATTCCAGGCATTCCGCCTCCCATTGGCATTCCGCCGGCAGGAGCATCTTCCTTAATATCTATTAAAGCACATTCTGTAGTTAAGATCATCCCTGAAACAGAAGCTGCGTTTTCTAAAGCTACACGAGTTACTTTTTTAGGATCAATAATACCTGCTTTTAACATATCAGTATATTCGTCAGTTTTGGCATTGTAGCCAAAATCTCCAGTACCCTCAGCCACTTTGGCTACTACAACAGAACCTTCTAATCCTGCGTTTTCTACAATAGTTCTCAAAGGAGCTTCTACCGCACGAGAAACGATTTGGATACCAGTAGCTTCATCTGCGTTGTCTGCTTTTAGCGTGATTAATACATTTTTAGCTCTCAATAAAGCAACACCACCACCAGCAACAATACCTTCTTCAACAGCAGCACGAGTGGCATGTAAAGCATCATCAACTCTGTCTTTTTTCTCTTTCATCTCTACTTCAGAAGCAGCACCTACATAAAGAACGGCAACACCGCCAGCTAGTTTAGCTAAACGCTCTTGTAGTTTTTCCTTATCATAATCAGAAGTCGTAGTTTCCATTTGACCTTTGATTTGGTTCACACGGTTTTTGATCAATTCAGGATCTCCAGCACCATTTACAATAGTAGTGTTGTCTTTATCGATAGTCACTCTGTTAGCAGTTCCTAACATATCGATGGTTGTGTTTTCTAGAGTGTAGCCTCTTTCTTCAGAGATTACAGTTCCTCCAGTTAAGATAGCGATATCTTCTAACATTGCTTTTCTTCTATCTCCAAAACCAGGTGCTTTTACAGCAGCAATTTTTAAGGCACCACGTAATTTGTTTACTACCAATGTTGATAAAGCTTCACCATCAACATCTTCTGCAATAATCAATAAAGGTTTTCCTGATTGTGCTACCGGTTCTAAAACAGGCAATAATTCTTTTAATGAAGAAACTTTTTTGTCGTATAAAAGGATGTACGGGTTCTCTAACTCAGCCTCCATTTTTTCTGGATTGGTTACGAAATATGGAGATAAATAGCCTCTGTCAAATTGCATTCCTTCAACAACATCAACAAACGTTTCTGTTCCTTTTGCTTCTTCAACGGTGATTACACCTTCTTTTCCTACTTTAGCGAAAGCAGTAGCGATTAATTCACCAATAACTTCGTCATTGTTGGCAGAAATAGAAGCAATTTGCTTGATTTTTTCAGAATCACTTCCTACTACTTTAGCTTGTTTTGCTAAGTCGGCAACAATAGCTTCAACAGCTTTATCGATACCTCTTTTTAAATCCATTGGATTGGCTCCAGCGGCTACGTTTTTTAAACCTTCTTTCACGATGGCTTGTGCTAAAACAGTTGCCGTAGTAGTACCATCGCCAGCTAAATCGTTGGTTTTTGAAGCTACTTCTTTTACCATTTGCGCTCCCATATTTTCTAATGGGTCTTTCAATTCGATTTCTTTAGCTACCGTTACCCCATCTTTGGTTACGTTTGGTCCACCAAATGATTTTCCAATAATAACATTACGTCCTTTTGGACCAAGTGTTACTTTTACTGCATTAGCCAATGCATCTACACCACGTTTTAAACCGTCACGTGCTTCTATATCAAATTTTATATCTTTTGCCATTTTTTTATTTTTTTAATTTGAAGGGACAAGTCGCGACTTGTCCGTACCTAATTGAATTTGTTCGTGTTTTTAGATAATTGCAAGAATGTCATCCTCGCGCATAATCAAATAATCGGTTCCTTCTAATTTTAATTCTGTACCTGCATATTTTCCATAAAGCACGGTATCGCCAATTTTTACTGTCATTGCGTGATCTTTTGTACCGTTACCAACAGCAATTACGGTTCCTTTTTGTGGTTTTTCTTTCGCGGTATCAGGAATAAAAATCCCTGAAGCTGTTTTGGTTTCAGCGGCAACAGGTTCAATTAGTACTCTGTCCGATAGGGGTTTAATGTTTAATGCCATGGTTTTAAATTTTAATTTGAATTATTTATAAATCGATTTACAGAATTTCAGAAATTATGCCATCCTTGTAAAACTGACACTTTTTCCTAAAAAAAATGCCAGCTTTGACAGGCTGGCATTACTTTTTATCTCTTGTTTGTTATTTTTTAACTGGTGCTTCAGGCGTAGCTGGAGCTGGCGTAGTTTGGGGTGCTACAGTTTGCGTTTTTTCGATAATTTTTGAATCTGAATCACTCATTGATCCAGTGAAACTCAAGCTTGATAGCAAAATTAAGGCGATTAAAATAGTAGCCAATGTCCAAGTACTTTTATCTAAAAAGTCGGTAGTTTTTTGAACACCACCTAACATTTGTGATCCACCTATTGTTGATGATAATCCGCCACCTTTAGGGTTTTGAACCATGATTACTACGATTAGTAAAAAACAAACTATAGTTATTAAAACTAAAAAAATTGAAAATGTGCTCATTGTTTAATTATTGTTATTTTGTAAAAATTTTATTTCTGTAATATGGTCTGCAAAGAAACTACTTTTTTCTGGATATTTCAAAATTAATATTTCATAGGCTTGGATTGCTTTTTGATATTTCTTTTGTGCCAAATACACCTTAGCTAACGTTTCTGTCATCAAGTGTGTATTGTCTGAAGCGTTAAGTTCGAATTGTGGTGCTGGAGTTGCACTTGCTTTTATTGGCGCTATTTTTGGATTGGTTTCTATGAACTTGTCAATAATAGCCGCTTTTTTCTTCCGTTCTTCTTCGATAGCCTCCTCAAATGGTTTTTCTTTTGGGGATTTATTTCTGTCGATGGGCTGTACTCTAGACAACTTGAGCCATTCTTGAAACGAATGTTTTTCTTTGTTAGAAAAATCGATGGGTTGTTCTAGTATGGTAGTCGATTCAAAGTGCTTTTCCTCAAGAAGAATTTGCTCTTTGGATAAATTGGCCTCTTTAATTGAAGTTAGAATCGATTGTTCTATCGCTTTTTGAAGTTGTTCTTGAGGGGTTTTTGCAGGTACAATTTCTGAGTCTACGACCTCAATATTCATTAATTCAGAATTTTTATGATCATAAAAATCATTCTGAATGGTTGTGAATTGTTCTGTGGTTATAAAATCAAACAAAACCGAACGATCCGTGGTATGTGCGGCGGTTACTTTGAGTGCAAAATTGTATTTAAAACTGTTTTGGTTGTATAATCCCTTTAAACGTAAGGCTCTAGCGCTTTGGAAATAAGGAAATTCATGCAATACATTACTCAAAGCATCCGTGTAAACACCATTAATGGTTTCTGGTTTGTTTAATAAAAAGGTATAATCGGTGACGTTCATGGGATTGCAATATAAGAATTAAATTGAATTACCATTTGGCTAATGATTCATTAAAAATATCTTGGGAAATTCGATCAAAAATTTCTTTCAATGCACTATTTAGAGTGCCACCTGTTAATTGTTGGTCGGCAGGATAATCATAGAAGAATTCGAAGGATTTATCGAAGTTATCGGTTTCTTTATTTTTGTTAGTGAAATTGACCCGTACTCTTATTTTTAAACGGTTTTGTGCCGCTTTTTGATCAGCAGTAGCAGTCATAGGGCTCACTCTGTAGTCTGTAATTTCTCCATCATATACAAGATCACCACCATTTTTTACTAAGTTTAAGTTGGTTTGATTCTGAATCAAATCTTGCAATTGCAAAGTAAATGTTCGGTCTATTCCAGGTTCTATCAATTCTGCATTGTTTTGGAAAAAATTCACTTGAAAGGTTTTGGCGTCAATTTTTCCAGAGCCAGTAAAGTTGTAGACACCGCAACTGTTGAGTAGCAGTAAACTTAATAGGGAAGTTAAAAAAAGTATTTTTTTCATAAAATCGAAAGTGAAAAATTCACTATTGGTGTTTAGTAATCTGTTTTTTTTAATGTAATTTAACCGGCAACTATAAATCAAATTGTTTGATTTTTCGATACAAAGTACGTTCTGAAATACCTAATTCATCAGCGGCAGCCTTTCGTTTTCCTTTGTTTTTCTCTAACGACTTTTTAATCAATTCAATTTCTTTTTGTTCTAGTTTGAGGATTTCTTCTTCTTCAATCGTTTCGGCAAAAAGATAGTTTTCCTCAGGTTCTTGATAATTATTGTCAATATTTTGAGTCGTAATTACAGCGGTTCTTGGTTCTTCTTCATATTCAATTTCACTATCTGATTTTGAACCATAAATTTTTTGAATCAAATTTTGATTGGTTTCTTGCACTTTTGAACTTCCGTTTTGCATTAATTCTAAAGTTAGTTTCTTCAAATCATGCAAATCACTTTTCATATCAAAAAGGACTTTGTATAAAATCTCTCTTTCGGTATTAAAATCACTTTCGTTTTTCTTGTCTTTAATTACCGAGGGTAAATTGCTGCTTTCTAATGGTAAATAAGATTGCAAAGTGGTTGCGTTAATATCTCGATTGGTTTCTAAAACTGAAATTTGTTCAGCAACGTTTCTTAACTGTCGTATATTTCCGTTCCATCGAAATTTTTGGAGTACTTGAATGGCACTTTCATCTAATTTTAAGGGAGGCATTTTGTATTTGTGTGCAAAATCGGCAGCAAATTTTCTAAATAATAAATGAATGTCGTCTTTGCGATCGCGAAGAGGAGGCAACGTAATATCTACCGTACTTAAACGATAGTATAGATCTTCTCTGAATTTTCCTTTTTCGATGGCGTCAAAAAGGTTGACATTAGTCGCGGCTACAATACGAACATTGGTTTTTTGTACTTGCGAAGAACCTACTTTAAGGAATTCTCCATTTTCAAGAATACGTAATAAACGTACCTGAGTGGTTAGAGGAAGTTCTCCAACTTCGTCTAAAAATATAGTTCCTCCATCGGCTACTTCAAAATAGCCTTCTCGGGTGTTCGTTGCGCCAGTAAATGCTCCTTTTTCGTGACCGAATAGTTCGCTATCAATAGTTCCTTCAGGGATGGCACCGCAGTTTACGGCAATGTATTTTCCGTGTTTTCTATGAGAAAGGGAATGAATAATTTTTGGAATATTTTCTTTACCTACACCACTTTCGCCAGAAACCAAAACTGAAATATCTGTTGGAGCCACTTGGATCGCTTTTTCGATGGCACGATTGAGTTTTGGGTCATTCCCAATAATTTCAAATCGTTGTTTTATAGCTTGAACTGTTTCCATATCATTTTGTTTAAAGGTTTAAACGGTTTACAATTGTTTTGGGGAACGATTTTAAACTATTAAACTTTTATTAATTCATCTCACTCCATCCTACTGCTTCTCCTTTTAAAGTACCGCTAGTGCAACTTGTGATTTTTACATTTACAAAATCACCAATTTTATAGTGCTCTTTAGGAAAAACAACAGTAATGCTTTGCGAATTTCTTCCTGAAAACTCTTCTGTTGATTTTTTCGAGATTTTTTCAACTAAAACTTCAACCGTTTTTCCAATGAATTCCTCGCTTCTGTACCAAGCATGTTTTTGTTGCAAGTCTACAATTTCTTGCAGTCTTCGAGCTTTGGTTTCTTCTGGAACGTCGTCTTCCATTTTTCTTCCTGCTAATGTTCCGGGACGTTCTGAATAGGAATACATGTAGCCAAAATTGTATTTTACATATTCCATCAAGCTCAGCGTGTCTTGATGATCCTGCTCAGTTTCGGTAGGAAAACCTGCAATCATGTCTTGTGAAATGGCACAATTGGGAATAATAGCGTTAATCTTATCAATCAATGCCATGTACTCTTCACGAGTATGTAAGCGATTCATTTCTTTCAGAATTCGGTTGCTTCCGGATTGAACAGGTAAATGAATATGGTTGCAAATATTAGGATATTTTGCTATAACATGTAAAATGCTTTCGTGCATGTCTTGGGGATTGGAAGTCGAAAAACGAATTCTCATTTTTGGAAAGCCCAAAGCTACCCTTTCGAGTAATTGATCAAAATCAACGGCAGTGGCTTTTTGCATTTCAGAAGCATTGACAAAATCCTTCTTCAATCCGCCTCCGTACCATAAATAACTATCAACATTTTGCCCCAAAAGTGTTACTTCTTTGTAACCGTTATTCCATAAATCATTAATTTCATTTAGGATACTCTGAGGGTCACGACTACGTTCACGGCCACGAGTAAAGGGCACTACGCAAAAGGTACACATATTGTCACATCCTCTAGTGATAGAGACCAAAGCACTAACACCGTTGGTCATTAAACGAACGGGAGAAATGTCACCGTAGGTTTCTTCTTTTGAAAGAATGACGTTAATAGCATCACGACCTTCTTCTACTTCGTTTAATAAATTGGGTAAATCTTTATAGGCATCGGGACCAACTACCAAATCCACTATTTTTTCTTCTTCTAAAAATTGACTTTTCAACCTTTCCGCCATGCAGCCTAGAACGCCCACTTTCATTTTTGGATTAATGCGTTTTACGGCATTATATTTTTCCAAACGCTTGCGAATGGTTTGTTCAGCTTTGTCTCTAATAGAGCAAGTATTGACTAAAACCAAGTCAGCTTCTTCTAATTTTTGAGTAGTATTATAGCCGTTACTTGATAAAATAGACGCAACGACTTCGCTATCTGAAAAATTCATAGCACAACCGTAACTTTCTATGAAAAGTTTTTTGGTGTTTTCGGGTTTGTTTTCTAAAACGAGACTTTCGCCTTGTTTGCTTTCTTCAATAATCTTTTCCATGGGTGTTTTAAAAGCGCAAATATAAGTGAAATTTAGCAAATATGACAAGATGGCAGGCTTAGATTTAACACTTTTTATCCGCCTTTTGACTTGTGGAGCACTAATGGATATTTACTTTGTTTGAAAATTATGATATTCTTTGTTTGCTTGCAATTTGACCGTAAGATTGTCATTGAAAGATGATTTTAGTATCAAGACAATGAAAAAAAGACTGTTTTTACGTGATTTTGAACAAGAGTCATTTGGTTTAAATCATACTTTTAAACTGCAATAAACATAAAATTTAAAAAAATCCTATACTTTTGCCGACATAAACAAATGGGATATGGCAAAGAATTTAGTTATAGTGGAGTCACCTGCAAAGGCCAAAACAATCGAAAAATTTCTAGGAAGTGAGTTTCAAGTGGAGTCAAGTTATGGTCATATTGCCGACTTGCCTTCCAAAGAAATAGGAGTAGATGTTGCAAATGGATTTAAACCCAAGTATGAAGTTTCTTCGGACAAAAAGGCTTTGGTGAGTAAACTAAGAACACTTTCTAAGAATGCAGAAATGGTTTGGTTAGCAAGCGATGAGGACCGAGAGGGAGAAGCTATTTCTTGGCATTTAGCAGAAGAGTTAAAATTAGATGCTAAAAAAACCAAACGAATTGTTTTTCATGAAATTACTAAGAATGCCATACTAAAAGCCATTGATAATCCTCGTGAGATTGATTATAATTTAGTGAATGCGCAGCAGGCTCGTCGTGTTTTAGACCGATTAGTAGGGTACGAGTTGTCACCTGTCCTATGGAGAAAAATCAAAGGAGGACTCTCGGCCGGACGGGTACAATCGGTTTCAGTTCGTTTGATTGTTGAGCGTGAAAGAGAAATTCAGAATTTCAAACCTATAGCTAGTTATTCAGTTGTTGCCGAGTTTACTAACGAAGCGGGAAAAACAGTAAAAGCCAAATTGCCTAAAAATTTTGCTACCAAAGAGGAAGCGCAAGATTTTTTAAATAAAAACACTAACTCCTTATATAAGGTTTCCGATTTAGAAACCAAACCCACAAAAAAATCACCTACCGCGCCTTTTACGACTTCAACTTTACAACAAGAAGCGGCTCGTAAATTGTATTTGCCCGTTGGAATTACCATGCAGTTAGCACAACGTTTGTATGAGGCGGGATTGATCACTTATATGAGAACGGACAGTGTAAATCTGTCTAAAGAAGCGATGGAAGCGGCTCAAGCCGAAATTATAAAATCTTACGGAAAGGAATTTTCTAAGCCACGAACTTTTGCTAATAAAAGCAAAGGAGCACAAGAAGCACACGAGGCGATTCGTCCAACAGATATGTCTTTGCATACCGTAAATGTAGATAGAGACCAAGCACGTTTGTACGATTTGATTTGGAAAAGAACCTTGGCTTCTCAAATGAGTGATGCCGAATTAGAGCGTACCAATGTGAAAATTGAAGCAAATAATCACAGTGAAGTTTTTGTGGCTTCGGGCGAAGTGTTGCTTTTTGAAGGTTTTCTTAAAGTTTACTTAGAAGGTCATGATGATGACGAGGAAGAACAAGAAGGAATGTTGCCTGCTTTGAAAGTAAATGAGCCATTGGCCAACTCATTCATTACTGCAACGGAACGTTATTCTCGACCTGCTGCAAGATATACAGAGGCTTCTTTGGTGAAGAAATTAGAGGAACTTGGTATTGGTCGTCCGTCTACTTATGCGCCAACAATTTCTACAATTATTAACAGAAACTACGTAGAAAAAGGAACGCTAGAAGGGCAAGAGCGTAATTATACACAACTAACGCTTCAAGCAGGAAAAATAGCTGAAAAACTTCTAAAAGAAAACACCGGATCCGACAAAGGAAAATTAGTACCAACAGATATTGGAACTATAGTTACCGATTTCTTGGTGAAAAATTTTGGTTCTATTTTAGATTATCATTTTACGGCCAAAGTAGAACAAGATTTTGATGAGATTGCTGAAGGCAACATTGAATGGGCGCAAATGATGCAAGAGTTCTATGATAAATTTCATCCAACAGTAAAAGACGTAGAAGCCAATGCCGATAGAGAAAGCGGAGAGCGTATTTTAGGCACAGATCCTGCTACTGGTAAACCTGTCTCGGTTCGTTTGGGTAAATTTGGTCCAATGGCTCAAATTGGAGATGCGGAAGATGAGGATAAAAAATTTGCCAGTTTACGTAACGAGCAAAATATTGGAAATATTACGTTAGAAGAAGCGCTGAATTTATTTTTATTACCCAAAAATTTAGGCTCTTATAAAGGTGAAGAAGTAGAGGTAAGCAATGGTCGTTTTGGACCATATGTTCGACACGGAGCAGTTTTTATTTCCTTACCAAGAGGTGAAGATCCTCTAGATGTTTCGTTGACTCGTGCCCAAGAATTGATCGATGAAAAAGCGCTAGCTGATGCACCTATTGCTGTTTATAAGGGAGAAAGTGTGCAAAAAGGAACCGGAAGATTTGGTCCTTTTATCAAATGGAATGGCATTTTTATCAATGTCTCTAAAAAATTTGATTTTGATAACTTATCTCAAGCAGATATTGAGTTTTTAATTGAGGATAAATTGCAAAAGAATATTGATAAAGTCATTCACAATTGGGAAAGCGAAGGGATTTTAGTAGAAAAAGCACGCTGGGGTCGTTCGGTTATTACTAAAGGAAAAATAAAAATCGAATTAAGTAAAGATGTCGATGCGTCTAAACTGACTTTAACTGAAGTTCAGGAAATGATAGCCAAGAAAACACCTGCTAAAAAAGCGCCTGCAAAAAAGACAGCAGCAAAGAAAACAACCGCCACCAAAAAAACAGTAGCCAAAAAAAAATAAGCCATGGAGTTTGATTTTCTTGTTCCGGTACCTAATGAAATCGTTACTTTTTGTAGTGAGTTGTCTTCACATGAAATAGGAGGAACTATCGCGTTACATACTGAGGATTTTTTTCCTGATTTGAACGATGTTAAAATTGCTTTGATTGGTGTTCTTGAGAATCGTGGGGATAAAAATAGCACTATAAAAGTGGATCTAAAACCCGTTCGTAAAGCGATTTGCAGTCTCTATAATGGAAATTGGAGTATGCAGATAGCTGATTTGGGAGATATTTTACCGGGAAATACGGCTTCAGACACCTATTTTGCGTTAAAAAAAGTAACTTCTAGTTTAATTAGAAAAGGCATAGTGCCCATTGTTATCGGAGGGTCTCAAGACTTGACCTATGCTTTGTATAGAGCTTATGATGAATTAGAACAAATGGTGAATTTGGTAGCTATTGATAATAAATTTGATTTTGGAAAAGAAACAGATGGTTTGTCTAGTAATTCCTATTTGACCAAAATGGTTATTGATTCGCCTAATAATTTATTTAACTACTGTAATATTGGGTATCAAACCTATTATAATTCTCAGGAAGAGATTGATATCATCGAAAAATTATTCTTTGATGCGTATCGATTAGGGGAAATCGCTAATAATATCGCTTTAGCTGAGCCAGTATTTAGAGATGCTGATTTGGTTAGCCTTGATTTAACGGTAGTGAAGTCCTCGGATTCAGGGAATTTTAATTGTTTTGAACCCAATGGATTTAATGGAAAAGAAATCTGTTCTTTATCTCGCTATGCCGGAATTAGTGATAAAGTATCTATGTTGGGTGTTTTTAATCATTCTTGTACACCCCAGGAGTCAGGATTAATCGCACAAATTGTATGGTATTTTATTGAAGGATATCAATTTCGTTCCGGAGAGTATCCTTTTGGGACTAAAGACAACTATCTCAGGTATATAGTGCCTTTAGAAGAAGAAGAGTTGGTTTTTTATAAAAGTAACAAAACAGATCGTTGGTGGATAGAAATTCCTTTTTTAACCAATGGTAATAATAAATTAAAAAGAAATACGTTGTTACCCTGTTCTTATGAGGAATACTTATCGGCTTGTAATCAAGAGTTGCCTGAACGATGGTGGAAGGCACAGCGAAAAAACAGTGTTTAAAAGTATATTAAAATTTTAAGTATTTGTTAGTAGTAAAAATTGTTTATTTAAAAAATATTAAATAGGTTTACGGCCTTAATTAATTGAATAGTTAACCCCCAAATTTATATGAAGAAAATCATTGTTTTTACGTCTTTATTAACTCTGTTGATCGGCTGTGGAAAATCAAGCGACAAAGGAGAATTAGTAGGTGTTAAAGGCGGTAAGTGGCACCCTGAAAAACCTTATGGAATGACATTAGTTCCAGGAGGTTCTTTTATTATGGGTAAATCAGATAATGATATTGCTGCTGTCGATGATGCACCAACCAAAACAGTCACAGTACGTTCCTTTTACATGGACGAAACCGAAATTACGAATAGTGAATACCGTTCTTTTGTAGAATGGGTAAAAGATTCCACTATTAGGGTTCGTTTAGCGATTCTTGCGGATATGAATGGACAAAAACCAGCAGATGGCAAAGGTAAAAATGCAGGCAGCATCTCTGATTTTGCATTTAACGATGCTGACCCAGCAAAGATGACAGCGTATGATAAGTATATGTATGACAATTACTATAGTGTTGGAACAGAAACCGATCCATACGCTACAAGAAAATTGAATCGCAAAGTAAAATTGATTAAGGATACCAAAAAATATCCTGATGAATATTATGCTGAGGTTATGGATTCCATGTATTTGCCTATAGACCAAACCTACAACGGTCTAAGAACAATAGATGTGAACAAACTAAAATACAAATATACTTGGATGGATATTCAAGCAGCCGCTAAAGCTAAAAATGGGTCTAGAAAAGATTTTATCAAAACCGAAGAAATTAGTGTGTATCCGGACACAACTGTTTGGATTAAAGATTATTCTTATTCATATAATGAGCCAATGCATAATGATTATTTTTGGCATAAAGCGTATGGAGAATATCCTGTAGTAGGTGTAAAATGGACACAAGCTAAAGCGTTTTGTGCTTGGAGAACCCAAAATAAAAATACCTACATTAAATCCAAACAAAAAGGACGTGAGTTAGTGAATTCTTTCCGCTTACCTACGGAAGCAGAATGGGAATATTCTGCAAGAGGAGGCCTTGAATCAGCTACTTACCCTTGGGGTGGACCTTACACTAAAAATGACAGAGGTTGTTTCTTGGCTAATTTTAAACCAAGCCGAGGTGACTACGCAGCAGACAATGCTTTATATACAGTAGAAGCCAAATCTTATGAACCTAATGGCTATAATCTCTATAACATGGCAGGTAACGTTTCAGAATGGACGAATGATGCTTATGATCCTAATGGTTTTGAATATGTATCTACTATGAATCCAAACGTTTCTGACGCTTCTAATAAACGAAAAGTAGTTCGAGGAGGTTCTTGGAAAGATGTTGCTTATTTCCTACAAGTAAGTACTAGAGATTTTGAATACGCTGACTCAGCAAGAAGTTTTATCGGCTTTAGAACGGTTCAAGATTATATGGGAACTCAAGCCACAGGAACTAAAAGAAAAAAATAAACACGAAACCCAATCATCTAATTATTATAAATTAACCTAAAAACAAATTATTATGGCATTATTAAGCAAAAAAACAATGAATTTCGCTTACGGTATGGGAGCGGCAGTAGTAATTATTGGAGCATTATTCAAAATTACTCACTTTGAATTAGGACCATTAACAGGAACCTTGATGTTGTCAATTGGTCTTTTAGTGGAAGCGGGTATTTTTGCTTTATCAGCTTTTGAACCAGTAGAAGACGAATTGGATTGGACTTTGGTTTATCCTGAATTAGCTAATGGTCAAGCTAAAACTCAAGTTAAAAAAGAAGAAAAAGTTGACGCGCAAGGAATTTTGTCTCAAAAATTGGATGCCATGTTAAAAGAAGCTAAAATTGACTCTGAATTAATGTCAAGCTTAGGGAATAGTATCAAAAATTTTGAAGGTGCTGCGAAAGCTATTTCTCCAACGGTTGATTCTATTGCTTCTACTAAAAAATACAGTGAAGAGCTTTCAATGGCTGCTGCACAAATGGAGTCTTTGAATAGTTTATACAAAGTGCAATTAGAAAGTGCTTCTAGAAATGCTGAAGCAAACAAAGAAATCGCTGAAAATGCTGGAAAATTAAAGGAACAAATGGCGTCAATGACTGCTAATATCGCTTCTCTAAACAATGTTTACGGTGGTATGCTTTCTGCAATGAACAACAAAGGATAATTAGTTTTAAACTACAATTATTATTTATTAAACTAATTATTTAAGAAAAAATGGCAGGAGGAAAATTAACCCCTAGACAGAAGATGATCAACCTGATGTATCTGGTTTTCATCGCGATGTTAGCAATGAACATGTCCAAAGAAGTATTATCTGCTTTTGGATTAATGAATGAAAAATTTGAAAGCGCAAATACCGCTTCAACTCAAAATAATCAATCTCTTTTGCTTGCTATTGATACTAAAGCCGCAGAGGCTAAAGGTGAATTTGCAATTGCTGCTCAAACAGCACACAAAGTAGAGGCAATTTCGAAAAATTTTGAGGCTTACATTGCAACATTAAAAGATCAAGTTCTTAAGGGATTCACTTCAGATGAATCTACAGGAAAACTTCCGTATGAAAATATGGATAAAGGAGACAATATCGACAATTGGTTTACTGGTGAAGGCTATACGGCAAAAGGGAAAGAAATCATTTCAAGTATAGAAAAATACAAAGCCGATATGAAAGCAGCTTTAGGTACCGATAAAAAGTATGCTGCTATTGTTAGTGAAATTGATAGCAAATTTAGTGTTGCAGATGTAAAAGATAAAGAAGGCGTAGCAATTAAGTTTTTATCCTACCACTTTAAAGGTTTTCCTGCAGTTGCTTCATTAGCTAAGTTATCAGCTTGGCAATCTGATGTTAAGAAGGCGGAAACAGATGTTTACAATTCAGCCTTAGGAAAAGCAGCTGTTCAAGCAGCTTCTTACAGTAACTATCAAGCTATAGTTGTTTTAGAAAAAAATGCTTATTTTCAAGGAGAAAATGTAAAAGGTAAAGTTGTTTTAGGTCGTTATGATGAAAACACAAAGCCAACATCTTTCCAAGGGCCGGGAAGATTAGAAAATGGTCAAGCGGTTATTTCACTTACTGCAGGAGGAGTTGGTGAACAAAATATTAATGGTCAATTTACATTCTTGGAAGATGGTAAAACAATTCCATTGAAATTTGCAGGAAAATATGTTGTGGTTCCAAGACCAAATTCTGCTACAATTTCTGCAGATAAAATGAACGTAGTATATCGTGGTGTAGTAAACCCAATGTCTATTTCTTTTGCTGGTATTTCTGATAAAGATGTAACTGCGTCAGCTCCAGGTTTGACTAAAGTTGGAAACGGAAAATACAACATGAGTCCAGGTTCTGGTACTGAAGTAGTAATTAATGTTTCAGGAAAAATGGCAGACGGGAAAGTAGCTAGTGATAAAAAGGTATATCGTATTAAAGGTATTCCTGGTCCAGCAGGTACAATTAGAGGAGAAATGGGTGTAGTTAAAGGACCAAAATCTAATTTACAAGTAGCGACTATTGGAGCGAAATTAGTAGACTTTGACTTTGAAGTAGGTTTAGATGTGGTAGGATTTAATTTTAAAATCGCAGGACAGCCTACAATCCAAGTTGCTGGTAACAAAATGAATGGACAATGTGTAGCAGCATTATCTAAAGCAGGAAGAGGAGATCAGGTAACTATCTCAGAAATTAAAACAAAATTAGTAGGAGCGGGTAGTTATTTATTACCAAGAACGGCGCCAGTAATTTTTGAAATACAATAATAGTAATCAAAGAATTACTTAATTTTTATAAGGACACCATGATGAATGTAAGATTTTTTTTAGTAGTTATTGTTGCTTTTACTGCTAAATTTTCAGGGGTTGCACAATCCAACCTTTTGAATGCGAAAACACCTAGCGAAATTGGACTTAAAACTCCTGCTCAGCGTATTTCGGATAACGACAAGCCTTTGGCCTATGGTTATGTGCATGATCGTGATATTTTAATGGGGAAAACAACTTGGGAAATCGTTGATTTGAGCGAAAAAATCAACTTCCCACTATATTTTCCCATTGATACTGCTAACATTGGACAAGACCGACGTTCATTGTATGATGTTCTAACTAAAGCTATGAAATCTGGTAAAATTACTGAAGTGTATACCGATAGTTATTTTAATACCAAAAAGTCACTGAAAGACATTCAGTCTTCGCTTTCAAGAGTAGATACGACAGATGCCGGTCGTGAGTTGATCAATCAGGATCCAGATGCTTATAGATCTAGAATGGTTAAGAAAAAAGTGGTAACTGGTACAGGAAAAAACAAAAAGGTTTCTTACGTAGAGGAAACAGTTGGGCCTACTAAAACTATTCCTTTGGAATACATGATCAAAAATGATTTGACTGCACAAGATGTAACGCAATACAAAATCAAAGGTTTTTGGTATTTTGATAAACGTCAGAGCGAGTTGAAATATAGATTACTTGGTATTTGTCCTGTGACTCCTGATGTTTTCACTATGAATAATGAGGAAAAGGATTATATTGAGTTATTTTGGGTCTTTTTTCCTGCGGCAAGAGAAGTGCTACATGAAGCAAAAGCTTTCAATGAAAAAAATTCCTCTATGCCTATTTCGTTCGATCAAATCTTGAATTCTAGAAGGTTTAATGGCGTAGTTTACAAGGAAGAAAATGTATACGGAGATAGAGCCATTGAAGATTATATGAAGGATAATTCACAAAACCAATTGTTAGAATCAGAAAGGATTAAGGAAAAAATTAGAAATTTCGAACAAGATATGTGGAATTACTAATTTAGAATGTACAGTAATTAAAACTCTTACTATAATGGTAAGAGTTTTTTTGTTTCATTAATTAATGTTATAGTATGATTGATTATATAATTGTTGGTGCTGGTTTGGCAGGAATATCGTTCGCCGAATTGGCCCTTGCGAAGGATAAAAATATTGTTGTCTTTGAAAACAACTCTCAAAATTCGTCACAAATAGCGGGTGGACTCTATAATCCTGTAATTTTGAAACGTTTCAGTGAAGTATGGAATGCGGCTGAGCAATTGGAAGAAATGCGTTTGTTTTATCAATCTATACAAAAGAGAATCGATATAAATGTTGACCATAGCATGGCAATATTGAGAAAATTTTCTTCTATTGAAGAGCAAAACAATTGGTTTTTAGCGGCTGATAAAAAAAATTTAGCCCCATTTTTATCTACATCTCTAAGATTTGAGCACTATTCGGGGATACAGTCTCCGTTTGGTTTTGGGGAAGTACTGCAAACAGGATACGTGGATACAGCTCTTTTGTTGCAATCTTACAGAACATATTTAAATGCTCAGAACCTTTTGCTTGTTGAAGATTTTCAATATAAAGACATACAATTGACTTCTTCCGGAGTTGAATATCATGGGATACAAGCTAGGCATTTAATTTTTGCTGAAGGCTTTGGTCTGCATGAAAACCCTTTTTTTAATTTTCTTCCTTTGGATGGTACAAAAGGAGAGTTGTTTATTATTAAGGCGCCGTTGTTAAAAATTGATGTGATCCTTAATACTAGCGTTTTTATTTTACCTCTTGGTGATGGCTATTTTAAAGTTGGAGCCACTTACAATTGGAAAGATAAAACGGCATTGCCTACGGACGAGGGAAAAAAAGAGTTAATGGAACGAATTGCAGAGATTATTCATTGCGATTTCGAAATTGTTTCCCATTTTGCTGGAGTTAGGCCCACGGTGCGTGATCGCAGACCGTTAGTGGGGACGCATCATATGTATCCTCAATTACATGTGCTAAATGGTCTGGGTACTCGAGGGGTTATGTTGAGTCCTTCCATGGCTAAAGCTCTTTTTGATCTTATTGAAAAACAAGTGCCATTACCTTTTGAAATTAATTGGAGGCGATTTCAAAAAAAGTACTTAGGCTAATTTTTATTTTCTTTTAAATTTGGATTATAACTTACAAAGAAATTAATGTATATGTTTCTTGACCAACGTAGCACCCATGGGAACAGAAAGATCAAAGTGCCGAGAATTACTAAAAAAGACGTTTTAATGGAAGTAGAAAAGAAAATATAAGATACTATAAATGCAGCTATTCCAAAGGCGACATTTAAGGCATAACTTACATACATAGCTCCATAAAAAAAGGAAGGCTCTATTTGATAGCGCAAGCCACAATGACTGCAATTCTCATTCATTTTTAATACTTTACTTATATTAAGGGGGTTCTTGTCTTCATACATGCTTTCATTTTGACATTTCGGACAAGTTCCTGTTAAAATGCTATTTAGTTTGGATCCTTTTTTTAACATTTGCAAAAATTTTTAACAAAGGTACAATTTTAGATTGCTACCTCAGTAACATTAGTCACAATCTATGCTTAATATACACAATTTATCAGTTTCATTTGGTGGGTCATATTTGTTTGAAGAAGTCACATTTCGATTAGGAGCGGGAGATCGAGTAGGTCTTGTAGGTAAAAATGGTGCTGGCAAATCTACCATGCTCAAAATTTTAGCTCGTGATTTTGCACCTGATTCCGGAAGTATTGCTCAAGAAAAGGAAGTGAGAATGGGTTTTTTGCGACAAGATATTGATTTTGAAGCTGGAAGAACGGTACTTGAAGAGGCTTATGAAGCCTTTACAGAAATTAAAATTGTTGAAAAAAAACTAGAGGAAATTAATCATCAGTTGGTTACTCGTACCGATTATGAAAGTGAAGCTTATGGTCAAATCATCGAAGACTTATCGGATTATACGCATCGTTTTGAACTTTTAGGAGGCTATAATTATGTGGGGGATACGGAAAAAATTCTTTTAGGTCTTGGTTTTAAACGAGAGGTTTTTGATAATCAAACGGATACTTTTTCGGGGGGGTGGAGAATGCGAATTGAACTCGCAAAATTATTGCTTCAGTCGAATGATATTCTTTTATTAGATGAGCCAACCAATCACTTGGATATTGAAAGTATCATTTGGTTGGAAGGTTTTTTGAGAAATTTCCCAGGAGTGGTTGTTATTGTTTCTCATGATAAAATGTTTTTAGATAATGTAACAAACAGAACCATTGAGATTTCATTAGGTAAGGCCTATGATTTTAATAAGCCTTATTCTCAATATCTTGAATTGCGTCATGAAATCCGTGAAAAACAGTTGGCTACCCAAAAAAATCAAGCTAAAAAAATCGAAGAGACGGAGAAATTGATTGAAAAATTTAGAGCAAAAGCCTCAAAAGCATCGATGGCTCAATCTTTAATCAAAAAGTTGGACAAAGTAGAGCGAATTGAGGTAGATGAAGATGATAACTCAGTGATGAGTATTACTTTTCCCGTTTCAAAAGAACCTGGAAAAGTTGTCATAGAGGCTGAAATGGTTTCGAAATCCTATGGGGATTCCACAATTTTGAAAGATATTAACTTATTGGTAGAAAGAGGAAGTAAAATTGCTTTTGTAGGACAAAATGGCCAAGGCAAATCTACCTTTATCAAAGCAATAGTAAATGAATTTGAATATAAGGGCTCGATAAAGTTAGGACATAACGTGCAATTGGGCTATTTTGCTCAAAATCAAGCCGAGTATTTAGATGGCGAAATTACGCTTTTAGAGACCATGGAAAACGCGGCCACCGATACCAATCGTATGAAGGTACGCGATATGTTGGGTGCTTTTTTGTTTAGAGGCGATGATGTAGAAAAGAAAGTAAAAGTGCTTTCTGGTGGTGAAAGAAACCGTTTGGCGTTATGTAAATTGTTGCTTCAACCGATCAATGTACTTCTGATGGATGAGCCTACGAATCATTTAGACATCAAGTCCAAAAACGTTTTGAAAGCGGCTTTGCAAAAATTTGGAGGCACCTTGTTATTAGTTTCTCATGATCGTGATTTTCTTCAAGGCATGTCGAATATCGTGTATGAGTTTAAAGATCAGAAAATAAAAGAATATCTTGGTGATATTAATTTTTTCTTAGAGCAACGTAATTTAGAAAACATGCGTGAGGTGGAGAAGAAAGAAGTTGAAAAACAGGCGGCTACGAAAGATAATTCAAAAGCGAAAGCTTCCTACGAAGATCAAAAAAAGAATAAAGCGTTACACAATCGATTGAGCAAAATCGAAAGTCAAATTAAGCAATTGGAAATCGATATTCAACATGATGATAAAATGTTGGCATCTAATTATGATAAGCATATCGAAGATGCTAATTTTTTTATAGCGTATAATAAGAAAAAAGCGGCTTTAGATCAACTTCTTGAAGATTGGGAAATTGTCCAAGAAGAGCTTGATGCTATGTAGCGTTATATTTTGTAAAACATTTTTACTTTTTAGGACATTTTTCAGTCTTATTGTTGGGGTAATATCTTCCTTTTGAGGGGTTTATTCATGCGGGTATTCCCCCTTTTTTTTTGTAATCATTCCTTTTATTTGAAAAATAATGTGTCTGCATTGGTTATTTAAAACTACAAGGATACTTCGTCTCTTGTATTTTAAATGGATTCTTTGGTTTGTGCTGATTTTATCTTTTTCTCTCTAATTTATTTATAATAAGAATGTATGCATTTTTTTTGCGTGTAATTTTTTTTTGGAGTAATGTGATCTTTTTGTTACTAAATCCTATTAATTTATAGAAATAAAGTTGCATTTAGTGAGTATGTCTTTTATTTAATTAACAAGAATAAATTGTCAATAAATAAAAATTTTATTAATTATTGTATTTTTTTTATAGCGTAAAAACAGATAACATAGCCTTTTTTTTACTGAAAAATGCATTTCGTCGACATAAATACGCATTTTATCGATTTTTTTCTTAAAACTCTAATTATTATTATGTTATGACTAAAATACTGTTAATTTTGCCATTATTAATAATTTTTTTTTGTAGTACTTGTTCTACGTATAAATACTTTTATTCTGTGTGTTATACGTAAAGTGTTTATATAGTTAACTTTATTGAATATGTGCTAACCCCCCCCCCAAGAAAAAACATTTTTGAACAAATTTGAATCGCTATTTATTTATGATTAAAAACTCTACTTTAAAAAATTTCAAACTGAATTCAAGTTTATTTATAAAATATTGCTACTTACTTTTATTGCTAATATCGACTTGTAATGTATATTCACAATTCTTCACAAATCACTACATAGCACCCGCTCCCTGGCAATACTTCAGCAAAGCAAATGAAATTGTAATTGCAACCAATTCCTCATCAACAGTAAATATTACTTTAAAGAAAAGTAATGGAACTGTTATCACAAATTTAACAGCTACAAAAGGAGCTCCAGCCGTTTACCGATTTAGTGGACTACCAAATTCTTTACCTATTCATGGTTTAAATACCGTTATTAATGCTGCAGGTATAATTGTTACAAGTAGTGGGCCCACATCTGTTAATCTTCGTAATGTAGCTTCTGATGAACTAGGTACTGACGGGAACGATAACTTTATAAAAGGGAATGCTTCATTGACTAGTTTTGGTGATGCGGGTATCGGAATAAGATATAGGATAGGTTATTATAGAAATGGAAATATAGCAGGAACTGAAAAACCTACATATTCAATTATGGCCATTAATGATGGTACTACAATAAAATTAAATGGTACTGTGTTAACAACATTGAATGCAGGTCAAAGCTATTTGTTTCAAGCAGCAATGGGCTCATTAGTAGAATCCTCAAGTGGAACAGTAATGAATACAGCTGCCAGACTTGATCAGCCAAGCGGTTGCGGAGATGGTACTTTTGATCAAATTCCTCCCGAGGCTGTTTTAGGTGTCGAATACTTTATTCAAAAAGGAAAAGGTAATGATACAGCTGAGCAAACTACAATTGTAGCCACGAAGTCCAACACTGTTATAACTATCAATAGCTATTCTATAACTGGAGCTTTGTCAGGTACCACCAATGTTACTTTAACAAATGCGGGCGATTTTCATACTTTTGTCAATGGCGTTGCTGGGTCAGGAAAAGAGTTTACTGCTTCCAGAATCTTCTCCACAGAAAACATAGCGGTTTATTCTGGAACAGCGCAATCGTGCGAAGTGGATATATCTGTAATTGCACCAGTATCTGCTTGTGGCGGTTCTAATTTTATTGAAACATATAAATTTAGAGACTATGTGGATGATAAGGGTAATGTTACTGATAAAAATAATGATTCAGATACTGAACCTGAATCATTACCTTATTTCGGTTATGTACTATTGAATGATGCTACTGCAATAGTCAATTTGAATGGTACAAATATAGAAACACTCACTGGGACAAGATACCAATTAGGTACTACTGGATGGTATATAATCAATTTCAAAAATGACCAAATAGGTAACCCTAATATAATTTCAGTAGAAAGTACTGCAAAATTAACAGTTTCAATTGTGCAACAAGGGGGTGGTTTCTCTATGGCTGGTTTTTTTTCTAATTTTGCACAGCAACCTGATGAGCCAACAATGTCATATATTTCTGGAGGTGGTTGTGTGAATTATTCGTCACAACTAACTTCTCCATCCGGTTTTGCTCCCTATCAGTGGTATTATAATGGAGTTGCAATTTCGGGAGCTACATCAAATACCTATACGGCCACACAAACAGGTTCCTACTCACTAGCGTCTACCTTGACCTGCGGTTCTTTAATACAATCTAAGCCTGTTACCGTTACTTTATGTACTGATCTTGAAGTGTTAAAAACAGTTAATCTACCTACCCCGTGTGTCGGTTCCAATGTTGAATTTACTGTAAATGTAACCAATAAAGGGCCTAACAACACATCTGGGTTAGTTGTTAACGATTTATTACCCACAGGTTACACATATGTAAGTTCTATTGCTTCAGTTGGAACCTATAATGCAACAACTGGAGTTTGGAGTATAGGTGATTTAAATAATGCCCAAGTAGAGAACTTAAAAATTGTTGCTACTGTAAAAGCTAGTGGGATTTATTTAAATAACGCCAGTATTCCTACTGGTAGTCAGCCAGACAATAACAACGCTAATGATTCAGCTAGTATTTCAACTGCTCCTATTGCATTACCTTCTGCTCTAGTTTTAACAGGAAGTACAATTTGTATTTCTCAAGGAGGGAACGGTACTATATCCTCTACCACTTCTGCAAACGGAGTGACCTATCAATTATATAATTCAAGTAATGTGGCGGTTCAAACTTCTAAATCAGGAACTGGTTCAGCATTAGTATGGTCATCATTACTTGCTGGTAATGGCTATTATGTTTTAGCTACCATCGGTGGCGCTTGTGCTGTAAAAAGCAACATTGCAAATGTTGTGCCTATCACAACAATTCCTCCAACAGCTTTAAGTCAAACTTTCTGCTCAGCTGAAGCAAAAAAAGTAAGTGATTTAGTTGCTGTAGGATCAGCTGTAAAATGGTATACAGCAGCAACAGCTGGAAGTTTGTATTTAGGTACAGAAAACTTAGTATCAGGAGTTTATTATGCTAGCCAAACATTAAACGGATGTGAAAGCGCAAGAACAGCGGTTACAGTAATAGTAAATATTGCGCCTACAAAACCTAACAAATTAAACTGTTGGGATAATTTTGTATTCAACACCACTACTTGTGCTTGGGATAATATTGGTACACAAGCCGTACAACCAGCTAAAGTAAACTGTTGGGATAAT
>NZ_JBPTTP010000010.1:0-42765 GCF_051547165.1 Flavobacterium sp. TSSA_36 | reverse complement strand
AATTAATTTGAAAAGATTGTGGGGAGGGGTGACCGCAGATTCGCAGATTTTTTTTTGAAAAGAGGGGGTGATGGGACGCGGATGGAAGCGGATGAAGCGGATGGGCGCGGATTTTTTTATGGCCACGAATGCTCGAATTAATTTGAAAGGATGTTTAACCGCAAGGGGCGCAAAGGGTTACGCAAGGTTCGCGAAGTTTTTTTAAGGGGTGATCGCAGATTACTTCGTCAGTTCGCTATCGCTCGGGTCGCAAATTTTTTAAAAAGATTGTGTTTGAGGATGGCCACGAAGGCTCGAATTAATTTGAAAAGAGGGGGTGATGGGACGCGGATGGGCGCGGATGAAGCGGATGGGCGCGGATTTTTTTATGGCCACGAAGGCACGAATTAATTTGAAAGGATTGTGGGGAGGGGTGACCGCAGATTCGCAGATTTTTTTTGAGAAGAGGGTGTGATGGGACGCGGATGGAAGCGGATGAAGCGGATGGGCGCGGATTTTTTTATGGCCATGAATGCTCGAATTAATTTGAAAGGATGTTTAACCGCAAGGGGCGCAAAGGGTTACGCAAGGTTCGCGAAGTTTTTTTAAGGGGTGACCGCAGATTACTTCGTCAGTTCGCTATCGCTCGGGTCGCAAATTTTTTAAAAAGATTGTGTTTGAGGATGGCCACGAAGGCTCGAATTAATTTGAGAAGAGGGTGTGATGGGACGCGGATGGACGCGGATGAAGCGGATGGGCGCGGATTTTTTTATGGCCACGAAGGCACGAATTATTTTGAAAAGATGGTGGGAAGGATGGCCGCAGATTCGCAGATTTTTTGAAAAGATGGTGGGGGGATGGCCGGGAAGGCTTGAAAAAATGAATGATTTAACTAAGAAAATACATAAAGAATAAAATTTCTAAACCTAAAAATAGCTATAAAATGAAAAAAATATTGATTACTGGTGGCGCAGGATTTATTGGGTCGCACGTGGTGAGACGCTTTGTAACGAAGTATCCTGATTATCATATTTTTAATTTGGATGCCTTGACCTATGCAGGGAATCTCGAAAATATTAAAGACATTGAAAAGGCGCCGAATTATACTTTTGTGAAAGGAGATATTACGGATGAGGCTTTTATTAACGACTTGTTTGCTACGCATCAATTTGATGGGGTCTTGCATTTGGCGGCGGAATCGCATGTGGATCGCTCGATTACGGATCCGCTAGCGTTTGTGAAGACTAACGTTTTTGGGACCATGATTTTATTGAATGCCGCTAAAAATCTGTGGAAAGACAATTTTGAAGGGAAACGATTTTATCATATTTCTACTGATGAGGTGTACGGTACTCTGGGAGCTGAAGGCTTGTTTACTGAAACGACGCCTTACGATCCGAATTCTCCCTACTCGGCCTCCAAAGCAAGTTCAGATCACTTCGTACGTGCCTACGGGGAGACGTATGGTCTGCCTTATATATTGACTAATTGTTCGAACAATTACGGTCCCTTTCATTTTCCTGAAAAATTGATTCCCTTGTTTATCAATAATATTATCCATAACAAACCTTTGCCGGTGTATGGTGATGGTAATTATACGAGAGATTGGCTGTTCGTGAAAGATCACGCCGTAGCCATCGATTTGGTTTTCCATAAAGGTACTAACCACGAAACCTACAATATCGGAGGCTTCAACGAGTGGAAAAATATTGACTTAGTAAAAGTCTTATGCCGCATCATGGACGAAAAATTAGGACGCCCAGAAGGCAGTTCGCAACGTTTAATCACCTACGTGAAAGATCGCCCTGGACACGATTTGCGCTACGCCATAGATGCCACTAAAATTAATCAAGAATTGGGTTGGAGTCCTTCGGTTACTTTCGAAGAAGGCTTGGCACAAACCATCGATTGGTATTTGAGCAATCAAGAGTGGCTGAATAGCGTGACTTCAGGGGCGTATGCGTCGTATTATGAGGAGCAGTATAAGTGATTTAATAGAAAATAGAGAATAGACGGATAGATGATAGAGAATAGAAAATAGATGCTAGAACATAGAATCAAGATTAGTGTTCTTTAATTAGTGCTAGGGGGGCTACTGGGCAAGGGGAAACACGTGTTTTTTATTTGTAAGTAAAAATTTAGAATCAGGAGTAGATAGTCTTGCATCTAAAATCCCTACCTTAAATGACGTTGGGGGTGTGGGGCAATGTCATTAAGTTAAGAGATTTTAGATTGAAGATTAACGATTCTTGATTTTAGATTTGATTTTAGATTTGGAGCAAGTGAGTAAAAATTATATGATTTTCAGCATCTTGTATATCAGCAATCAAAAATCGTTAATCAAAAATTAGCAATCATTTTATCATTTAATCCTTAACTTAATGACATTGGGGGTGTGGGGTAATTTCATTGAGTTAAGAGATTTTAGATTGAAGATTAACGATTCTTGATTTTAGATTTGGAGCAAGTGAGTAAAAATTATTTGATTTTCAGCATTTTATACATCAGCAATCAAAAATCGTTAATCAAAAATCAGCAATCATTTTAGATTGAAGATTAACGATTCTTGATTTTAGATTTGGAGCCAGTGAGTAAAAATTATATGATTTTCAGCATCTTATACATCAGCAATCAAAAATCGTTAATCAAAAATCAGCAATCATTTTAGATTGAAGATTAACGATTCTTGATTTTAGATTGTGAGCAGCTCTTAGTGAAGAGTTAAAAAGGATATTTGTAAGTTTGTATTTCAAACCTTAGAGAAATTGTAATAGTTTGGTGTTTTAAATGCATTGTTTAACTAAAACCTATTGAATTATGGAAGCAGTACACATAAAAGTATATCCGAGTGACGAGGGTCAAATAGAAAATTTGAAAGCCGTGATGAAAGCTTTTAAAATTAAATTTAAAGTGGTGGAAGAAAAACCATACGACCCTGAATTTGTAAAAAAAATACTTAAATCTCGAGAGGATTCAAAACAAGGAAAATCGGTGTCTATTCCTTTAGAAGATTTATGGAAATAAAATACACCCCCAATGCTGTTTCAGATATACAGTATTGGAAGAAATCTGGAAATTTGGCCGTTTGTAATAAAATAACCCAATTGTTGGAAGGGGGTTACCGCGAAGACGCTAGGGCGCGAAAGATTTTGAGTTTAAAAGTTTAAGGGTTTAATCGTTTAAAGGTTTAAGCGTTTAAGGGTTTAATTGTTTAAAAGTTTAAGGTTGTTGGATTGTGGGGACAAGGGCAATGTCATTAAGGTAAGGGAAAATCCCAGATTTGATTGATGATGAGTGGATTTTTGGCAGGATTCTTAATGGTGTTAGGATTGATTGGTAAACGATTTTGAAGGAGTTGTCGGTTTATGCCTTTATATTTGGTCTTATGATATGAAATAGCATTCAAAAAAAATGATTACAGAAAATCAACATATAGAATTCAAATCCAGTTTTAATGAAACTGTGATAGAGACTTTGTGTGCCTTTGTGAATGCTAAGGGTGGGACGGTTTATGTAGGTTTAGATGATAAGGGGATACCAGTTCCTAATTTTTCACTCGGTAAGGAAACGATACAACATTGGATCAACGAAATAAAAAATAAAACGCAACCTAGTATCATTGCCGACATAGAGACGGTAACGATACAAGGAAAAGAAGTGGTTAGTATTAGGGTTAATGAATTTCCTGTAAAGCCAGCTTCTTTTAGAGGTCGATATTATAAAAGGATAAAAAACGCAAATCATCAACTTTCGGCAATAGAAATTACGAATCTGAGTTTGCAATCGTTACAACTTTCTTGGGACTCCTATCCTGCTCATGGCAAGAGTTTGGATGACCTTGATATCCATAAGGTCACTGCTTTTTTTGAAAAAGTAAGTGCTATGGGACGGTTCAATCTCGAAGGTACTTGGTTAGAAAAGCTTCAAAAACTAAAGTTAGTGAATGGCGATGTCGTTAGTAATGCTGCTTGGTTGTTGTTTTCTAAAGAAAGTACAGGGTATAATGTTCATCTTGGCAGGCTGAAAACCCCTTCGATGATTATTGATGACAAGATGCTCAATAGTACCTTGTTTGAGGTGGTTGAGGAGACCATGAGGTATATTATTGGGCAGATAAAAGTAGCCTTTGAGATCAAAGGAATGCCAACACAGCGTACGGAAATTTTCGAATATCCCTTGCCTGCTCTTAGAGAAATAGTACTAAACGCTATTATTCATCGAGATTATATGAGTCCGATTGATCTGCAGATTAAGCTATTCGATAATTATATCACCATTTATAATCCAGGTGGTCTTTATGGAAATTTGACCGTAGACCAGCTTAAAAATGATAATTACCAAGCAATAGCTCGAAATAAATTGATAGCCGAAGCATTTTATCTTACGGGTGACATAGAGAAATATGGTAGTGGTTTTGGTAGAATCCGTAAAGGAATCAAGGAATACCCTACTATGAAAATGGAGTTTGGAGAAGTTGCCAGCGGTTTTTTATGGACTGTTAGTTATACGAAACAGAGGGTGAGTTTGGCTGAGGATAATGTCTCAGAAAAGGTCACCGATAAGGTCACCGATAAGGTCACCGATAAGGTCACCGATAATCAATTTAAAATTATAACTCTTATAGAAAGTAATAACAGAATTACAACTAATGAGTTGGCTATTGCAATAGGTATATCACAACGAAAAATAAAGAATAATATACTTAAGCTAAAGGCGTCTGGTATTTTATCCCGTATAGGAACTCCTAAAAATGGTTATTGGCAATTGTGAATTGTGAATGGTGAATGGTAATTAGTAATTAGCCAAAAGCCAACAAGAAGTTTAATTGTTTAAAGGTTTAAGGGTATAAGGGTTTAATTGTTTAAGAGTTTAATCGTTTAAAAGTTTAATCGTTTAAGGGTTTAATCGTTTAAAGGTTTAAGCGTTTAAAGGTTTAATCGTTTAAGGGTTTAATTGTTTAAAAGTTTAATCGTTAAAAGGTTTAAGAGTTTAAGGTTGTTGGATTGAGGGGGAGAAGGGATGAAACTTTTTAGTAATTAGTAATCAGTCCTTAGCCAAAAGCTAATAGCCAACAGTCAAAAGCTAAAAGAGAGTGCCGAGATTAAATGTAACATATAAGTCATGGTAGTTTTTTATGCAGTGGGGTGGCTTTGAGCCAATTAAGGTGTTTAAGGGCATAGAAGGGGGAGTCGGGTGGCAGTTTCGTTTTCCTGAATCTAAAGGGAGGTGAACATTTTCCTCTCAAAATGAATATAAGACCTAATACATCATTCCCTCTCGGGGCAATGTTATTAAGTTAAGGAAAAAGCAATAATTTGATTGCTGATTTTTGATTAACGATTTTTGATTTTAGATGGGTAAGTCGCTGAAAACAAGTGATTTTTACTCTATTAGCACAAAAAACTAAAATCAAGAATTGTTGCTCTTCCCTCTAAAATTTCTTAATTTAATGAAATTGAGGGAGAGGTGCCTAGGTGAAGGGGGATTTTGTGCAGACAAGAAGAGGTGGATGGGGTCTTCTTCTTTTTTGTTTTGGAAACGCACGGATTGGGTCATGGTGGCTGTTTACTTGAGGATTAGGTCTTAGTGTGGAAAATTAGAAGCTCGTAAAGGTGTGAGGTGTTAGGAGTGGTGGTGGTGTAATAGATTTTTATAAGACTTTGGCATAGTATCGGGGATTTTGGGTAGTAATGAGGCGTTTTGTTGTGTTTTTGTTTTCGTAAAATGCATGTTCCTGGGTTTGCAGGACCGTAGAGTAAGAAGAAAACAGTAGTAAAAGGCCGTTTTGTGGTTTCTGAAATTTTTAAATTTTCAATAAATACGGTGTTTTGCAGTCTATTTTTTATCTTTTTGTCTTTTTTTAACAACTTATTTGTTGACCTACGAATTCTCTTATTTAAGTTTTAAATAATATGAGTATTCTTATTTTTTTGTGCTACTTTCGCAGGGAAATAGCAGGGTTGTAGGTTCCGAAATGGGAGTTACAGTGGCGAAGCCGTTGGAGGAGTTGAGGGTTTTTTGTTTTTTACCGCTAAGACGCAAGGGCGCGGAGGAGTTGGAGGGGTTAAAAGTTTAATGGTTTAAGGGTTTAAAGGTTTAAAGGTTTAAGGGTTTAAAGGTTTAAGGGTTTAAAGGTTTAAGAGTTTAAGGGTTTAAGAGTTTAAAGGTTTAATCGTTTAAGGTTGTTGGATTGTGGGGGAGAAGGCAATGTCGTTAAGTTAAGGAAAAAGACTCTCGATTTTGTCATTCCGACGCAGGAGGAAACACACAAGCTGTTCATATTATGTGATTGCTTCGCCAATTCGCTTCGCTCGTGTCTTCGTTCCCCAGAATGACAAAAAAAACGCTTAGCTGAATGATATTGGAGAGTATCCCTTAGTCAAAAGGCAAAAGGCAAAAGTCAAAAGTCAAAAGTCAAAAGTCAAAAGCAAAAGTCAATAGCTAAAACCCAACAACTAAATTATATCAGCGTTTCAATGAATACCAACGAAATTATTTTATATAAATCGGATAGGCTTTCCAGTCATATTGAGGTTAGGATTGAAGACGAGATGGTTTGGTTGAATCGACTTCAATTAGCTGATTTGTTTGGGCGTGACGTAAAAACAATTGGTAAGCATGTTGCTAACGCATTAAAAGAAGAACTTGATGGGATTCAAGTTGTCGCAAAATTTACGACAACTGCCAGTGATGGTAAAACGTACCAAGTTGAATACTATAATTTGGATATGATTATGTCTTTAGGGTATCGGGTTAAATCAAATAGAGGTTTAATTGTTTAAGGGGTTAAGAGTTTAATCGTTTAAGGTTGTTGGATTGTGGTTGACAAGGGGTGGAACTTATTAGTGAGTGGTGATTAGTAATTAGTAATTAGACCTTAGCCAACACCGAAAACCCAACAGCCAATAGCCAACACCCAGTTGAATTAAAAAATAAACGCCATCTACTTAATTCCCCCTTCGGGGGCTAGGGGGCTTAACAATATGAAAATAGGAATTACTTTTAGTGCTTTTGATTTATTGCACGCGGGACATATTAAAATGTTAGAAGAAGCCAAGCGACAATGTGACTATTTAATTGTAGGTTTGCAAACGGATCCTACTTTGGATCGACCTGATAAAAACCGACCGGTGCAAACGGTAGTGGAACGCTATATCCAATTGAAAGGCTGTAAATTCGTTGACGAGATTGTTCCTTACGCTACCGAACAGGATTTAGAGGATATTTTACGCTCTTTTAAAATTGACGTGCGTATTGTAGGCGACGAATACCGTGAACAAAATTTTACTGGAAGAATGTATTGTGAAGCGAAAGGGATTGAGTTGTATTTCAATACGAGAGATCATCGGTTTTCGAGTTCAGGATTACGCAAAGTGGTGGCTGCAAAAGAAAAAATAATTTAATAATGATTTTGAGTTGTACTAATACAATTACCCATGTGATTTTAACAGGGGGCGTGGGGAGTAGGTTGTGGCCGCTTTCGCGTAAAAGTCAACCGAAACAATATTTGGAACTTTTTGAGGGGAAGTCCTTATTTGAGATGACTGTTGCCCGCAATCGTGCACTAGCAGATGCGGTAGTGGTGGTTGGGAATACTGACAACTGCGAGTTGAGCCGCAAGATTTTAGAAAAAACGTCTACTTCCTATACCGATATCATTGAAGCTACGGCTAGGAATACCGCAGCAGCTATTGCCTTTGCTGCCTTTGCTGCGGCTCCTGATACTATATTAGTAGTAACACCCTCTGATCACATTATAGCAGAAGGCAAGGCGTATCAAGACGCTTTATCACAAGCTATTGCTACTGCTACGGCTGGGTATTTGGTGACTTTTGGCATCGTTCCCACTCATGCGGAAACTGGATACGGTTATATTGAACACCGTGAAGGGAATGTGCTTTCTTTTCGGGAGAAACCCGATCAGGAAACTGCCAAAGCCTTCCTTGCTCAAGGTGATTTTTTGTGGAATAGTGGTTTGTTTTGCTTTAAAGCAGGCGTGTTTTTAGACGAATTGCAACAACACGCTCCTGAGGTGTATCGTACCTCCAAAATAGCCTGGGAACAGGCGGTTGATGGGCGTTTGGATTTGGCGCTTTCTATGGCGATTCCTTCTATTAGTGTTGATTATGCTGTAATGGAACGCAGTAAAAAAATAAAAGTGGTGTCATCTCACTTTGAATGGTCTGATTTAGGGTCTTTTGAAGCGGTGTATGCTTATTTGAAAGCCCATGGACATCCGGTAGACTCGCAAGGGAATATGGTAATTGGGACTTCTACACATACCTCTTTTTTGGGGTTGCAAGACACTATTTTTGTCCATACGGCAACTGCTAATTTGATTTTGCAGAAGGCTGCTTCACAAGAGGTGAAACAGTTGTATGCGCAATTAGAAGAAGGACAATCGGATCTTTTGAATTAAGTATTAAGTATTAAGTATTAAGTATTAAGTATTAAGTATTAAGTATTAAGTATTAAGTATTAAGTATTAAGAATTAAGTATTGAGAAGATGAATAAAGATACTAAAATATATATAGCGGGTCATCGAGGAATGGTGGGTAGTGCTATTTGGAGGACGTTGACCGCTAACGGCTATACTAATTTACTGGGGGCGACAAGTTCGGAGTTAGATTTAAGAAATCAACAAGACGTTCAGGAGTTTTTTGCGAAAGCACAACCTGATGTGGTCATTGATGCTGCGGCTAAGGTAGGTGGGATTTTGGCAAATAACGATTATCCTTACCAGTTTATTATGGAGAATATGCAAATCCAGAACAACCTTATCGATACTGCATTACAAGCTGGTGTTGAAAAATTTATCTTTTTGGGTAGTTCTTGTATCTATCCTAAAATGGCACCACAGCCTTTAAAAGAGGATTATTTATTGACCGATTCTTTAGAGCCTACCAACGAGTGGTATGCCTTGGCCAAAATTACGGGTGTCAAAGCTTGTCAAGCCATACGAAAACAATTTGGTAAAGATTATGTGAGTTTAATGCCTACCAATTTATATGGCACGCATGACAATTTCGATTTAACCTCCTCTCACGTTTTGCCCGCCATGCTTCGTAAATTTCATGAAGCGAAACGTAACAATCATGCACCGGTCACCTTGTGGGGTAGTGGTACACCTATGCGAGAGTTTCTTTTTGTTGATGACATGGCTGCTGCGGTGGTTTTTGCCTTAGAAAATAAGCTTCCGGACTATTTATATAATGTAGGGACAGGAGAAGATTTAACGATCAAGCATTTAGCGGAAACCATTCAGAAGATCACAGGACATCAAGGAGAAATCCTTTGGGATAGTAGCAAACCCGATGGTACTCCCAGAAAATTGATGGATGTTTCTAAAATGCACCAATTAGGATGGCAACATCAAGTGTCCTTGGGGGTAGGGATACAATTAACTTACGACTGGTTTTTGGAAAACTTGAATGCGTTTAAGGAAGTGAAGTTGTAAGGTTAATGGTTTAATCGATTAATCGGTTATGGAAAAGATAATCGAGAGGAGAAGATTAATCGGTCAACTGTTTAAATGGTTAGGTAAAGAGATTGGGGACAGAAAGGTTATTGGTATTAATGATTAATCGGTTAGGGAAAAGATAATAGAGTGGTGAAGATTAATCGGTTAATTGATTAAATCGTTAGGGAAAGAAGTTGGGGTAGAGAAAGGTTAATTGTTTAAACGTTGAGGAAAGTTTAATTGTCTTACTAGTTAATAAATAAATATTGTTTAACTAATTAAACATTTAATAACAAGCTATACCATATGAAATATCATGTTTATTCTTTTGAAAAATTAGAAGTATATCAACTAGCTAGAAAATTCAAAAAAGAAATAAAAATGATGAGCCAGTTATTTCCGAAAGAAGAACGGTTTGAGTTAATTAGTCAAATCAACAGGGCGGCGGCTAGTATTGCTGCAAATTTAGCAGAAGGATCTGGAAGAGCTTCTAATTTTGATCAAGCTTATTTTACCAACATGTCCTATGCAACAGGATTAGAAACTATTGATCATTTGAATACTGCATTAGATATGAAGTATATAAATGAAGATAAATATACGGAAATCAGGATTAAACTTGATGCCATTTTAAATAAACTTAATGCTCTTTATAAGTTTCAAATTAATAATAAAAGCACACTAAAAGGTAAAGTTTAATCCTTTTGGAAAGTTCAATCGCTTAGGGAATTAGTAATAGGTTAGAGAACGATTAAGCACGTAACCCATTAACCCAATAAGCAGTTAACCAATTAAAAAAAACATGCAAAAAACAGCACTTATTACAGGAATCACAGGTCAAGATGGTTCTTATTTAGCCGAGTTGCTATTAGAAAAAGGGTATAGGGTTCACGGGGTGAAACGCCGCGCCTCCTCTTTTAATACACAGCGTATTGATCATTTGTACCAAGATCAGCATGAAGCCCATGTGAATTTTAAACTGCATTATGGTGATTTGACCGATTCTACGAATATAATAAGAATCATTCAGGAAGTGCAACCGGATGAAATCTATAACCTTGGAGCGATGTCGCATGTTAAAGTATCTTTTGATTCTCCAGAGTATGTAGCTAATGTAGATGGTATCGGTACTTTGAGAATCTTAGAGGCGGTACGTATTTTAGGATTGACCAATAAAACAAGAATTTATCAAGCTTCTACCTCTGAATTGTATGGAGGCTTGGCCGAAAATAAAAATGCTGCCGGATTTTATGATGAAAATTCCCCTTTCTACCCGCGTTCTCCCTATGGAGTGGCTAAAATATATGGTTTTTGGATTACCAAAAATTACCGTGAAGCCTATGGGATGTATGCCTGTAATGGGATTTTATTTAACCATGAATCGCCTAGAAGAGGGGAAACTTTCGTGACCCGTAAAATAACTATGGCTACTGCCGCTATAGCTTTAGGCAAACAAGAGTGTTTGTACTTAGGTAACTTAAATTCTCAGAGAGATTGGGGTCACGCCAAAGATTATGTGGAGGCGATGTGGCGTATTTTGCAGCAAGAGGTAGCAGAAGACTATGTCATTGCAACTGGCGTTACTACCTATATCCGTGATTTTGTTAGAATGGCCTTTGAAGAAATTGGAGTACAATTAGCTTTTGAAGGGGAGAATGAAAATGAAGTGGCTAGAATTGTAGCTTGTAACAATCCTTTGTATCAACTAGAAATTGGTAAAATAGTTGTTCGCGTAGACCCACAATACTATAGACCTACAGAAGTGGATTTGTTGATAGGAGATCCTTCTAAATCTAAAACAAAGTTGGGATGGCTACCAAAATATGATTTAGCTGCTATGGTGAAAGAGATGGTAGCAAGTGATTTAGAGATTTTTTAATAAAAAGTAGATTTAAGGGACTTAATTCTAGTGGTTATAATGTTTAATAAAAATTACGCGTTTTATAGAATTCGTTATATTCCAGTAAAAAAATATTTTTTAATAAATAATCTTGTATTGAAACCTTTTATGGTCTTCAGTAATATTTACTAATATCTAATTAAATTTGATATAAATATGAAAGTTGTAATATTAGCAGGAGGTCTTGGTACAAGACTGTCAGAAGAAACAGTTTTGAAGCCAAAGCCAATGGTAGAAATCGGAGGGATGCCTATTCTTTGGCATATTATGAAGATTTATTCATCATATGGGTACAATGACTTTGTGGTGTGTCTAGGCTATAAAGGCTATGTTGTAAAGGAGTATTTTGCAAACTATTTTCTACATAAATCAGATGTCACTATAGATTTAAAAAACAATTCTGTTAAAGTTCATGACACGCAAGCTGAGCCATGGAATATAACTCTAGTAGATACTGGAGTAAATTCTATGACTGGTGGACGAATTAAGAGAATCCAAAAGCATATCGGAAACGAACCTTTTTTGCTTACGTACGGAGATGGTGTCTCTGATGTTAATATTGAAAGCTTAGTCGAAAAACATAAAAATAGCGGAAAATATTGCACAGTGACCTCAGTTCAACCATCAGGAAGATTTGGTGCCTTGGAGTTTGGTGAAAATGATCAAGTTAACTCTTTTTTAGAAAAACCAAAGGGAGATGGCGCTTGGATAAATGGAGGTTTCTTTGTTTGTCAGCCAGAGGTTTTTGACTATATAGATGGAGATGATACTATTTTTGAAAAGAAACCAATGGAACAATTAGCAAAAGATGGACAGATGATTGGTTATCGTCATCATGGTTTTTGGAAGCCAATGGATACATTAAGAGATAAAGTAGAACTCGAAGAGAGTTGGGCTTTAAATAAAGCAGCTTGGAAAACGTGGTAAATTATGTTTAAGAAATTAGAAGAAGCCTATAAAGGCAAACGGGTTTTTTTAACAGGACACACAGGCTTTAAAGGAGCTTGGATGTTAAAGACCTTGTCAATGCTGGGAGCCACTGTTAAAGGATATGCGCTAGCACCAAAACAAGACGACGATTTGTATCATATAATTAATGGAGATTCACTTTGTATATCGGTCATTGCTGATTTAAGAGATAAAGAACGTTTATCGAAAGAAATTTTAGATTTTGAACCTGATTTTGTATTTCATCTTGCCGCACAACCTTTAGTGCGATTGTCTTATGAAATTCCTGCGGAAACTTTTGAAGTCAATGCGTTAGGAACTGCATATGTTTTAGGGGCTGTCCGTTTACTTGAAAAAAAATGCTCTTTGGTACTAATTACAACAGATAAAGTTTATCAGAATAATGAATGGGTTTATCCTTACAGGGAAACAGATCGATTGGGCGGTTATGATCCTTATAGCGCAAGTAAAGCGTGTACAGAGTTAGTTATAGATTCTTACAGGAATTCCTTTTTTAATACGTCAAACTATTCAGAGCATCAAAAAGTAATTGCTGTGGCAAGAGCCGGAAATGTAATAGGCGGTGGCGATTGGTCAAAAGACAGGATTATTCCAGACATTGTTAATTCTATTAGAAATAACAAAGTATTATCTGTCAGAAATCCAAATTCAATTCGCCCTTGGCAACATGTTCTTGAACCTGTGATGGGTTATTTATTGCTAGGACTAAAAATTGATCAAGAACCACTGAAATTTTCGGGAGCTTATAATTTTGGTCCTTTTGATGAAGATGCCTTTACCGTAGAAGATCTCGTGAAATTGGCAATTTTAATATTTGGAAAGGGAACTTATGAATGCCCTATATTAGAAAATCAACCACACGAAGCCACACTATTACGATTGGATATTTCAAAGGCAGTTCAAACATTAGGATGGAAACCTTTACTTTCTAGCAGTGAAGCTATAAGTCTTACTATGAATTGGTATAATGTTTTTATTTCTGGTGAAAAAGATATTAACCTCTTGGTTGAAGAAAATATTACAACTTACTTAAATCAAAAAAATGACTAAGACCGCAATTATTGGTGCTACTTCTTTTTTGGCAAGTTATTTAATTGCTGATTTAGAGGAGGAAAATCATGAGCTTACACTTTTTTCAAGACAAAAAACTACTAAAAATCATCAGTTCATTTCGTTTTCTTTTCCAGATTCTATACCAGATTTAGGTGTTTTCTTAGAATTTGATGTTATAGTTTTTGCTGCCGCAGGAGGAGTTCAGTCCTCAAAAAAGTATAGCTCAGACGAGATTTATCAGCTTAATGTGTTCCTACCAATTACGATTGCTAATTTTTTAGACGCAAATAACTTCAAGGGAAAATATATCACTTTTGGATCTTATTTTGAAATTGGAGCACAGGAAGAACTAAAAAGGTTTAGTGAAAAAGAAGTGGCACTTTCAGATTATGAAGTTCCAAATCATTATTGCCTTTCAAAAAGACTATTAACAAGATTTGTAAATGATTCATTATCCAAAATAAATCATTATCATATAATCTTGCCTTCAATTTATGGGAAAAACGAAAATCAAAATCGATTGATTCCGTATCTTATTAAAAGCCTAGATCAAAAAAAAGAACTCGAATTAACTGCCGGAACCCAAATCAGGCAATTTTTACATATTAAGGATGTCTGCTCATTTATAATGATGCTTTGCCTTAAAAATGTTGAAAAAGGTATTTATAATATAACATCGGACACACAAAATTTGGTTAAAGATGTTGTTGAATTGATATTTAAGCATTTTAATAAGGATCACAATGATGCACTTGGAAAAGCAAAAAGGCAAGATGAATCTATGCAGGTAATTTTGTTAGATAATAAAAAAGCTAAAGATTTAGGTTGGAATCCAACAATAAGCTTGGAAGAAGGTATTTTAGATTATTTTAAAAAAGAGAGTTAATAATGAGTTTGTCAGAAAAAATAATCAGCTATAAAAGAAACAAAATCGAGGATACTCGTGGCTGGTTCTTGAAAGTCATTACAGGAAAAGAATCTAATCTTCCAAATAACACAGGAGAAGTTTACCTAACAATGGCAACTCCCGGTGAAATGAAAGGCGGGCATTATCATCCTCTTGCAAATGAATGGTTCACGTTAATAACGGGCGAGTGCCTTTTAAAACTAGAAGATTTAGATTCAAAAGAGCGTAAAGAAATTTATTTAAATGCTAATGATCCAGTTACTATCTACGTACCTGCAGGCATTGCTCATGCTTTTTTTAACGTAAGCACTAGCACCGATTTTATATTGTTAGCTTATTCTGATCAACAGTTTGATCCTGCGGATACAGTACCGTTTGATTTTATTGACATTAAAAACTTAATTTAATTTCAATCATAATTAAAGAAAATTTTTTTAAAAAAAATCATTGGTGATGATTGCTAAAATATAATGTCAAAGTATAAAGCTTCAATTTTTAACTATTTATTTAATTCCATTAATGCAATTGTGATGATTGTGAATGGAATAATAATGGTTCCTCTTTATTTCAAATTTATGCCAGTATCTACTTATGGTGCTTGGCTGGCAACTGGAAATGTTGTTGGAATGCTTGGCTTGGTTGAGTCGGGATTATCAGGTGTAATAACTCAAAAAATGTCAGTTGCACTAGCAAAAAAGGATGACAGGATGTTCTTTCAGCTTGCGGGAGCAAATTTATATACCGCTTTGTTCATGTCTATGACTTTGTTAGTGTTGGGTTTGTCATTAGCTCCTTTTATCGCTGACTGGATAAATGCTGATGAAAATATAAAGCGTTCAATTACTACTGCTTATATCGTAAGTCTTATTTCTGCGGCTCTATCTTTGATCACTTCTCTTATAGGCGCATTTCCACAAGTTTGGCAGGAAACCAAAACAACAGGTATTATTACAACTGTTGTAAATATTATAGGCGTTTTATCCTTAATAACTTATTTATATTTAGGTTTTGGAGTTGTTTCTTTAGCTTTAGGTTATATTACCCGTGCAATTTTGAACCTTTTGGGTCAGGGTAGCTGGATTTTTATCAAATGGAGAAAATTAAATTTATCAAAACCAACTTATGATTTTGATGTTGTCAAAGCATTGTTGAAAGATTGTTTTTACCCGTTTTTGTCGCGTATATCTGGTGTAATTATGGGAAATTCTCAAAGTTTTATTTTAGCATTTTTTATTAGTCCAACTCTTGCTGCTGTTTATGATATTACTAGTAAAATTGCCTTTGTTGCCTGTAATTTTGTAAGCATGGCCAATGGTTCTTTTTTTGCACTGTTCTCCCTTACTTATGCTTCAAAAAATAAACAGGAAATAAATAATCTTACACAGAAAGTATCATTGTTTTTCTTGACAGTGTTGTTTTCGGCATTAGTGTATTCTGTAGTTTTCAGCAAGTCAATAATTTATTTCTGGGTAGGATTAGATAAGTATGGAGGAGATTTATTGCTTGCTTCTATTGTAATTTCTTTGTTGATTACTCAACTCAAACAATATTTTATAAATTTGCTTTATGCTGGTGGTTTAATTAATAAATCAGCCAAATTGGATGTGATCAGTATGATATTCTATGTGTTACTACTTTTAGTAATTGTAAAACAAACACAGATTTATGCTGTACCAATAGCAACATTTATTTCCGGAATACTCTTTATTAGGCTTTATCTAAGTTTGTTAAAGAAACACTTAGATGTTGATATTAATGTAATATTGAAAATATGTTATAAATTATTCTTAATTACAGCTCCATTTGTGCTTTTACATTATGTAGTAAAGATTGATTTTTTCCAAATAGAAGTTATGTCTATTTATTTAGCTTTATTTACTCTGACATATGTTACTGTTTTGTTAATTACCAATAGACAATTTTTAAAACAATTAATCATTAGGGTCAAAAAACACAATTCAAATTAAGTTTTAATAACAATAAACATTTTAACAATCAATAGTCTACTTTAATGGTATGAGTAGATTAAAAATGTTATAAAGAAATCAATAGTAAATAATAAAAATAATAAACAAAAATAATTTTCAAATTACTAGTATGAAAAAGAATAATATGTTATTAATCGTGGATGTTTTTTTTAATAAACAGTCTGGTTCTCTCGCTGCTAACGAGAAAGCAAAATTATTAAGGGAAAATGGTTATGTTATTAATGTATATTCAAATGATGGTTCAAATCAAATGTTTGATGATGGGGGTAAATCATTTCTTAGACGATTCAAAAAGAATACATATTCGCATGATTTCGATTTTTCTCGCGATGAATATAATGCGGTGTTAGACGAATGTAAACCAGATATTATTTTTTTAGTTGCAGGTGTTTTTCCTTACGCTGGTGTATTTATTGAAGAAGCTAAAAAGAGAAATATTAAAGTTGTTTCTATGTGTTACACTCAAGATTTTTTTTGTGCTAGAAGTTATTCAAATGATCTTAATTCTCCTTGTTTTGAATGTATTAACAATTTAAGTTTCTCTTCATTTATACCGAGATGGAAAAAGAAATGCAATATTAATACAACTGTTGATTATGCAAAAGATATTTACAGATGGAACATATTAAAAAAAATACAACAAGCATTATCTCAAGTTGATTATATCATTGGTTCAACAAATGAACAATTAGAGTTTTATAAGAAAATAGGGATGGCAGATGATAAATGCATCAAAATACCATTAACATTCAATAAAAGTAAATTAGAAAATTTAATTCCTTGTAGAGGCGACTATTTTTTATGTATTGCTCAGGATAGAACTGAAAAAGGATATCAGTTTATTCCTAGTTTGCTAGATGAAATGAAAAGTTCAGGTTTGTCAACAAAAATTAAAATAGCATATTATTCTGATCAAGAAGCGGAGCAAGCTATAAGTAAATACGCTTTGGGGGAGTATATTTCAGCAGGACTTTTAGAGGTTACCGGCAGTTATAGTTGGGGTAATGGTTTAGGCGAATTAATTGCTGGTTCATTAGGAATTATACAACCAACGATATGGCCAACAACTACTGAATTTGCTTTACTTGAAGCTATTGGTTTAAAAAAACCAGTTTTCACTTTCAATGTTGGTATTCATGGCGAAAGGATAATAAATGAAAAAAATGGTTTTATTGCAGAAGTTGGTGATTGTAAAACAATGGTTAGCCAAATGATGCAATTAAGTAAAGATCCACATTTATACGAAAGAGTCTCTGAAGGGGCCTTTACTTTATATAAAGATTTAACTGATGAATCTTATTGGCATAATGCAATAAAAAAATATTTTATTCGATAATATAAATTATTTCTATTATGAATGCAGTAAAAATTTCGATAATTATACCATTCTATAATGAGGAATCATTACTGCCAAGATGTATAAACAGTATTCTTGATTCAAGCTTTTTAGATTATGAAATAATCCTCATCAATGATGGTTCAACTGATAACTCTGCATTTGTAGTTGAAAAATTTGTGAATCATCACGATAATATATTTCTAATCAATAAATTTAACACGGGAGTATCTGAATCTAGAAATATTGGTATTACTCATGCAAAAGGTGATTATATTACATTTGTTGACGCAGATGACACAATAAATGATGATTATCTATCACAATTATATTCTAAGTCAATAGTCAATGGGGAATTATTGGATATAATTGTTTGTGGATTTACCTATAATTATTCTTACGCCAATAAGCGAAAGATAAATATTTTTTATAAAGATAAATTCGAAGGTAGAATTAGTGATTTAGATTTAATTAGATTAGAAGAGTCACGAGTTCTGAATACAGTTTGCAACAAATTAATTCGCACTGAGATTATCAAATCTAACAACATTTTTTATGACACCAAGTTGTCAGCTGGTGAGGATACATTGTTCATATACAAATGCATGTTGTCAAGCAAAACTATAAGTGTTTTTCCATACTGCGGTTATAACTATTGGATTACTGGTGAGGGGCTATATCAAAGAATTCATCCATTTAAAATGTATGAAAGTTATATTAATCAACTTTTTACCATAAAACTACAATTGTTAAATAATCTCAATTTTTCTGATGAGAAAAATAATAATTATCTTTCTTATTTATGTGTAAACAAGATAAATGATTACTGCAGTTACATGACTGTTTCGCTTCAAAAGAGAATGGCATACAAAGTTTTTGTAGATCACTGCAAAAACTTTCTCGTTTTTTTAGAAAACTGTAATTGTAATATGGATTATGCTCATTTATCACCAAAAGTAAATTTTATGATAAAGAAGAATTTTATAGTTTTATTTATCCTTTGGAAATTGGAATCGCTTTATAACTATATAAAAAAAAGTGTCAAAAAATTAATCATCAAAATAATCTCCATTTAATCACTACTGATTTTGAATAATTATATAATTGAGCAACGCAAAACGAAGTATCCCTATCGAATTTTGATGATATTATTGTTTTCTTGGACATTGTTAACAATATTTTCAATGCCCGATAGTCTAATGTCTAGTTTGGTAAGTGGCACCATAATTTTTTTTTTATTAACAGTTCTTTCAACAAAATTAATTTTAGGTTCAAGTAAATGGGTAGTTTTTTTTAGTGGTATTTTTTTATTGAAGCTCATTTTGGGTGTTTCGCATTATTTGATATTTGTTGATCCGAATTATTTTTTAGGTGATGGTGCTTTACCTAATTCTTTTTGGCATGAATATCATTCTGTTTTTAATCAAGTATCTGATGCTGTAAGGAGCAAAGTAGTTCATGATGACATTCTTTATTTTGACAAGGAGAGTTTTGAAGTTAGTCATCCTGAGATTTGGAATTTAATAAGTATGCCACTTTTTTATTTGGGGGGGTACGTTTTGACTATAACACCGATAAATATATTCTTTACCACACTGTTGTCTATCAACTTTGTGTTTATTGCTCAATTTATTTTGCTTTATGATAAAGCAAAGGTCTCCGCAGTTGCAGTGACTAGTGCTTTGTTTCCTATGTTTTTGCTTGCCGATAATTTTTATAGAGATCAAATAGGAATGGGTTTGTTATCTGTAGGCCTAATTATTTATTTTACGACAAGTAAGACATTTTTTCAAAAAATATTTTCAATCAGCTTGCTGTTATATATTAGCTTTCTGCTGCGTACTGTATATCCAGTTATATTTTTAGTGTCTTTAGTAATTTATTATGTATTTGTTGAGCGAAGAAATAGAAAATATCTTATCCTGCTTCTCCCGCTTATTTTAATATTATTATATTTGGCTGCTAATGAAATTTTACAGGATAAGGACTATGTTTCTGGTTACGTTTCAGCTTCAGGATGGCTTTTTTTACCTATAAAATTAGTTTTCGGAGTTATTGGGCCATTCCCTTGGACACAATTTATGTTGTATAAAGTAGATCCTACTTTATCTTATCAGTTGCCAGATTATTTGCTAGGAATTTTCCAATTATCGTATTTGACTTTGCTAATTCAAAAAGCAAAATATCTTTTTACAACTAAAAATATGAGTATCCTAACTTTATTCGGTTTTGGTATAGCATTATCTGGAATTATAACTAAGCATATGCACATTGGATATATTGCGGAAGGTATTGTACTTACGTTACCATGGTTTTTCGCACATATATCACTTGTTCAATTTAGAAAAAGATTAGGTTTAATATTCGCAATTTTGCTTTCTTTAAATATTCTTCTTGAATTGATAGGGAATGCAGGTATCTCAAATTTATGGAAGTAGTAAAAAAACAAAATCTGCGAAATTCAAATATTGAGCTTCTAAGGATTATTTCAATGACATTTATAGTTCTTCATCATTTTATATATCATGGTTTAGGATTGTTTAATTATTTATTAGGCAAAAGCGTTTTTTTTGATGGAATTGAAGTTTCTTTATTTATTAATAGTTTTTTGATTATTGGGGTCAACCTTTTTGTAATGATCTCAGGATATTACTTGATTAAATTTAGTTCAAATTCATTGGTTAAATTGTATGTTGTTTGTGCATTTTATGGTGTCCTTACATACTTAGTTAGTTCTTTTTTAGTTGATGATGGAGTGATAAATGTTCAGAGAGTATTTGTTAGGCTTTTGTTCCCAATATCATATCCAACATATTGGTTTATTACTCATTATGTTATATTGATTTTGCTGTCGCCGTTAATTAATTTTTTTTTGAAAAACAATAATCAACATCAAATTTTAATATTGATATTTACGTTTTTTGTAATTAGTGTTTGGTTTGGTTTTTTCAGAAATGAACAACATTTAAATAATGGTTATAATTTTATTAATTTTATTCTCATTTATATTATAGGTCATTATTTATCATTGCCAAATAATATTTTATTAAGAAAGTTTAGATCACATTCTTTTCTTTGTTATATAATTTGTTCTTCATTATCAGGTTTATTTGCTTATTCACTTTTCTATTTTAAAATTTCAAATGATTTAATATTTAAGGTGTTTTTTTATAATAATCCATTGGTATTGTTATCTACAATTTTTTTATTTATCACTTTTTTAAAGCTTAGTTTTCAAAACAAATTAGTAAACTGGATTTCTGGATCAATACTGTCTGTATATCTTATCCAGGAGGGAGGAGTTAATTTTTATAACTATGTGAATGTTTTATTTTTCGAAAATGGATATAATTTTAATTTTGTTTTTCAGATAATTGTTTTGATTTTGATTACGATATTTTTGTCAGTCCTTTTCGATAAATTTAGGTTGATATTGACAACTCCAATCGAGAATTTTTTAAATAATAAAATTAAATATTGCTTAAAAAGAATTATGAAATGAAAAAAATAGTAATGTCAGGAGGTTTGGGAAATCAGATGTTTCAATACGCCTTATATCTTGCATTAAAGCATAAAGAAAAAAATGTATCGTTAGACTGTTCATTATATTCTTATGTAAAAATGCACAACGGTTTTGAACTCGACAGATGTTTCGGAATCAATAAACTGGAAAATAAGTTCAGTAGATGGAATTTATTAAAGCTCAGGTTAGCTTTAAAAAGCAAACTTAAAACTTTTGTTTATAGCGACCTTAATTGTTACGATGAAAATGTTTTTAGTAACAATAGTAAATACCTTAACGGATATTGGCAAAGTGAAAAATATTTTATTCAAATTGAAGATAAGATAAGACAAGCTTTTGTTTTTAAAGATATTGATAATACAAACGTTGACATTGCTAAAGAAGTTGCTAACAATTGTTCTATTTCACTACACATAAGGCGCGGAGATTATTTGGGGATTAATATTTATTCAGGTGTATGTACGGAATCTTATTATACCAAAGCTGTTGATTTACTGTTAAGTAGAATGATTACGCAAGAAAATATCAAAATATATGTATTTACTGATGACGTTGAGTTTTCAAGTGCCTTTGTTAAAAACATATATGTACCATGTCAATTAATAAATATAAATAAGAACGCGGATAGTTATAAAGATATGTATTTAATGAGTCAATGCAAGCATAACATTATTGCAAATAGCTCTTTTAGCTGGTGGGGAGCTTGGTTAAATCGCAATCCGGATAAAATTGTTATTGCTCCACAAAAGTGGTTTAATAGTTCAGAAGAAAATTACAAAGATATTGTACCTGAAAATTGGATTAAAATCTAATATTAGTAAATAAGTTGCACAAATAATTAATCGCTGTTTTTTTATTAAAGGAATTCAATTTTAATTGATATCAAATCCTACTTGATGTTTTTACTGCAATCACAAATCATTATATTTAAAAATAACAATCTTTATCGTTTAAATTCATTTATATGTTACCTTTTATTTCAGTTATTTTACCAGTTTACAATGCCTCTAAATTTCTAACTGAATCAATCAAAAGCATGTTAGAACAGACGTTTACTAATTTTGAATTAATTATTATTAATGACGGCTCAACTGACAATTCTCAATCAATAATTGAGTCATTTGATGATAAACGAATAAGAGTTTTTCAAAAACCTAATACAGGACTTATTGATTCTTTGAACTTAGCTGTTGCTCATAGTCGTGGGAGTTGGATTGCTAGAATGGATGCCGATGATATTTCGGCTCCAAATCGTCTTGAAGAACAGATAAAGTTCATTGATAGTGGTGTAGCTGTAATTGGTACTCAAGTCACACTAATTGATGAAAATGGTAAACCATATGGTAAAACTAAATTAGCTACCAATCCAGAAGAAATTTTAGCAAACTTAAAAAAACACATTTCAAATGTTGTTCACCCATCAGTTTTGATAAACAAAACATTATTACTTAAAGTTGGAGGTTATGATCCAAAAATGCACGTTGCAGAAGATTACGATTTATGGTTGAGAATTTCGAAAATTGGAAAAATTATAAATATAAATCAAAGCTTACTTTCTTTACGAAAACATGGAGATAATATTTCTAGTAATAAATTAAGTATATCAGTTGAAAATTGCTTAATAAGTTTAGCTTATTATTTCAAGTCAAAATCATCTGAAATTATGTCAATTGATGAATATACTTTGTTGAAAAGAAGTGTTTCAGTAACAGCTAAAAATTACTTTAATAATATAGTAGAATGGGAAAATAAAAAAATAAGAATAAATTCTTTTTCTCCATTTTTTAAAATGATTTTTTTGATAGGTCATCCAAATTTTTTGTATCAATATTGGTTGATAAATAGTTCTAAAAAAAGTATATTGAACAAGCTCAAAAAAAACAACAAATAAATAATTTATGATTTTAGGTATAGATGCCACTAATATAAGAGCTGGAGGTGGATTAACACATTTAAAAGAGATACTTGTAAATGCAAATCCTAGTATTTACGACTTTACAAAAGTTGTAATTTGGTCTAGTAATGATACCTTAATTCATTTACCTAATTTAGTTTGGCTCGATAAAGTATCACATCCATATTTGAACAAGAGTTTTTTATGGTCTTTTTTTTATCAAAAATTTTTTTTATCAAAATCAGCACAACAAAAATATAATTGTGATGTTTTATTTGTTCCAGGAGGAACTTTTTTTGGGTCATTCTTGAATGTAGTTTCTATGAGTCAAAACATGTTGCCATTCGAAAAAGAGGAAAGAAATAGGTTTCCGAGTTGGAAAACACAATTTAAATTTAAGATACTTAAATATTCTCAAAGTACAACTTTCAAAAAATCTCAAGGTATTATTTTCTTGACGAATTACGCTAAGGAATACATCACTAATGAAATAAATTTGAAAAATAATTCAAAAGTTATTATACCTCATGGTATTAATTTATCATTTTTAAATGATCCTAAAAAGCAACAGGATATTGCTGATTACACCTTTGATAATCCTTTTAAATTATTATATGTATCAATAGTAACTGTATACAAGCATCAGTGGAATGTAGTAGCAGCCGTATTAAAGATTAGAGAGGAAGGTTTTCCTATAACTTTAGATTTGGTTGGTACATATACTGAAGAATCTTTAAAGAAATTGAAGCAGATATTGTCTAATGACATTTATAATTGTATTAATTATCGAGGCTTAATACCTTATGAAGAGTTAGACGAAATATACAAAGATGCCGATTCTTTTGTGTTCGCTTCCTCTTGTGAAAATATGCCAATAATCTTGATAGAAGCTATGACAGCAGGTTTACCAATTGCATCCTCCAATTATGGCCCTATGCCTGAGGTTTTAGGTGATGCAGGTTTTTATTTTGATCCACTTAAAACTGAAGAAATTTACCTTTCAATAAAAGAGATGTTAATTTCAAAAGAAAAAAGAGAAAAATATGCATGGGAGTCCTTTAATAAATCAATTAATTACACTTGGAAAGAATGTTCAGATAAGACTTTTGAATATTTATCACTAGTTGCAAAAAAATATAGTAATGAAAATACAAAATAAAACACTCCTTATAACAGGTGGCACAGGATCGTTTGGTAACGCCGTTCTGAATCGTTTTTTACTAACAGATCATTTTAATGAAATACGAATTTTTTCTCGTGATGAGAAAAAGCAGGATGACATGCGCAACCAATTAAAAAGTGATAAGCTCAAATTTTACATTGGTGACGTTCGTGATTATGCCAGTATTGAACGTGCCATGCGTGGAGTTGATTATGTTTTTCATGCAGCCGCACTAAAACAAGTGCCATCATGCGAGTTTTTCCCAATGGAAGCGGTCAAAACTAATGTCATGGGGACACAAAATGCTATTGATGCAGCCGTTGCAAATAAGGTTTCTAAAATTATTTGTTTGAGCACTGATAAAGCAGCTTATCCAATAAACGCAATGGGGATATCCAAAGCGATGATGGAAAAAGTGGCAGTAGCAGCTTCAAGAACAATTCCTAATAACGATACTACTGTTTGCCTAACACGCTATGGCAATGTAATGGCCTCAAGGGGATCAGTGATTCCCTTGTTTTTAAATCAAATTAAAACAGGACAAGCCGTGACTATTACAGATCCGAATATGACTCGTTTCTTAATGTCATTGGATGAAGCAGTGGAATTGGTATTGTTTGCATTTGAACATGGAAATCAAGGCGATTTGTTCGTCAATAAAGCACCTGCAGGTACCATTGCAGATTTAGCACAAGCTTTAAAAGAACTAAGTAATGCTACGAACGAAATTAAAGTAATTGGCACCAGACATGGTGAAAAGTTGTACGAAACTCTATGTACGCGTGAAGAAATGATTAAGGCCGAGGATATGGGCGAATTCTATAGAATTCCTGCAGACAATCGAGACTTAAATTACGCTCAGTATTTTTCTGAAGGAGTAAAAGAGGTTTCGGTTATTGAAGATTATCATTCGCACAATACAGAACAGTTGGGTGTAGAAGGAATGAAAAAATTGTTAGTGCAATTGCCGCTCATTAAAAAAGAAATTTTTGGAGAAGATTTAGCTCAAATGCCAGGATAATTTAGTAATCAGTTTTCACTGTTCAATAATCAGACAACAGATTTTAATGTATATCTTAATATTTTATTTGCAAACAGGTTTTTAATGCAATATGATGTCAATGCGTCCAAATATAATTAAAGGCAGCAGCCATACCGATGCTAGAGGTGTGTTACAATTCAATAATGATTTTAACACTTTAGGAGTGAAAAGAATCTATACGATTCAAAATCGAGATACAGCATTTGTTCGAGGTTGGCAAGGGCATAAAATAGAGCAGCGTTGGTTTTTAGCCGTTAGTGGTTCTTTTAAAATTGTACTAATTTCTATTGATGATTGGGTTAGGCCTTCGCTAAATTTAGAACAACATCATTTTATTCTAAACTCACAAAATATGGATGTATTGCATGTGCCTTCGGGTTACGTATCGAGCATTCAAGGTTTAGAACCCTTTTCAAAATTGTTGTTGATGTCAGATTATTTATTGGGAGAAATTGACGATGAATACAGATTTGATTTAGATTATTTTACGAAATAAAATTTAATTATATTATTTAAGATATGCAAAAAAAATTAAAAGTAGCCACTATATTAGGAACAAGACCAGAGATCATAAGATTGGCAGAATGTATCAAGAAATGCGATCATTTTTTTGATCATGTTTTAATTCATACGGGACAAAATTATGATTATGAATTAAATGAGATTTTTTTTGATGATTTAGAATTACGTAAACCCAATTACTTTCTAAATGTGGCTGGTCAGCACTTGGGGGAAACAATTGGAAATGTTATTTCAAAATCTTACGAGATACTTTCGATAGAAAAACCGGATGCTTTACTAGTGTTAGGTGATACAAATAGTGTACTTAGTACGATTGCTGCTAAGCGTCTAAAGATTCCAATTTTTCATATGGAAGCAGGTAACAGGTGTTTTGATCAGAATGTACCAGAGGAAATTAATAGAAAAATTTCTGATCATATTTCAGATATTAATCTTTCCTACACTGAGCATAGTAGAAGATATTTGTTAAGTGAAGGATATAGAAAGGATCATGTTTTTGTTACAGGTTCTCCATTAAAAGAAGTTTTGCAGAAATACCAATCTAAAATATCGGAAAGCGACGTTGTAGATAGACTTAACTTAAAAGAGAATGCTTATATTGTTGTTAGCGCTCACCGTGAAGAAAACATTGACCTTGGAAATAATTTTGAAGTATTAGTCGCTTCACTTAATGCTGTTGCAGAAAAATATCAAATGCCACTAATTTTTTCAACACATCCAAGAACTAAGAATAGAATTGAGAATAATAAAATAAAGTTTCATCCGCTAATAACAAATGTGGCTCCACTAGGCTTTTTTGACTATGTTAAATTGCAAAGTAAATCATTTATAGTCCTTTCAGATAGTGGCACAATTAGTGAGGAATCTGCAATGATGGGATTTCCTGCTGTAAGTATACGTACAAGTACCGAAAGACCAGAAGCTATAGATGCAGGAACAATTGTTTTAGGAGGTATTTCTGAAGAGCAAATGATTAATTCAATTGAAATTTCTAAAGGTCTTTTTGATTCTTCGGTTAAATTACCTTTTGAATATGAAGTTACCAATACATCGGAGCGTGTTATTAAAGTTATTCAAAGCTATACATCAATTATAAATAAAGTAATTTGGGACAAATAATGAAAAAGAAGTTATTGGTTATTGGTATAAATGGAATGGCAGGGCATCTAGTTTTTCGATATCTAAAAGACACACAAAAATACCAAGTTTATGGTATTGCAAGAAATATAGAGTCAACTGAAAACATATTTAATCTTGATGTTTCAGATACAGTTGGATTGAATAAAATAGTAAATGACCATCAATTCGATTACATAATTAATTGTATTGGAATATTAAATCAAGATGCTGAAAGCAATCCGTCGAAAGCGATATGGTTTAATAGTTATTTTCCACATTTTTTAGAAGAAATCACCAAAGATTCAGAAGCAAAAATAGTACATGTCAGCACAGATTGTGTTTTCAATGGAAAGCAAGGCAATTATAGTGAAACTGCAATAAAAAATGGAGAGGGTTTTTATGCCCAATCAAAAGCCTTAGGGGAAATTGATAATTCTAAAGATTTAACTATAAGGACCTCAATAATTGGTCCTGAATTAAATACAAAGGGAATAGGTTTATTTAACTGGTTTATGCACCAAGAAGGCGAGATTAACGGTTATACAACTGCAGTTTGGAGTGGAGTTACAACTTTAGAATTAGCTAAAGCAATTGAGTATGCAATTTTACATCCTGTGAATGGATTAGTTCATTTAACAAACGGTGTTCCTATTAATAAATTTGATTTATTGCATTTATTCAAAGAAATATGGAATAAAAAGGACATAAAAATAGAAGCTCATGAAGGGAAAGTGGTTGACAAGTCATTAAAAAAATCAGAACGATTTAATTATCAAGTGCCTAGTTATAAAGAAATGCTTGTAGATCAATACAGCTGGATGCAAAAGTTTGCTAATTTATACCAATATTAAAATGAACATTTTATTTGTTTTTTTTACTTTGCCGCATTTATCACAATCTGCAATGTATAGCGACATGGTAAATGAATTCCAAAAAAACGGGCACAATGTGTTGCCTATGGCTCCTATAACTTCAGATTCGTCTAAATCTTATATTTCCAGTGAAAATGATATTGAGGTCCTTAGAGTTAAAACGTTAGATGTTTTTAGCAAAAATGTGTTTGAAAAAGGTTTTGCTAATTTACTGCTTTCGTACCAATATAAAAAAGCATATAATTTATTTTGGAAGAAGAAATCTGTTGATTTGGTTATTGTTGCAACACCATCTGTAATGTTTGCAGATTTTATAGTCTATGTAAAAAAATGCAATCAATCAAAAGTTTATCTTATGCAGAAAGATATTTTTCCACAAAATGCTGTTGATTTGGGTTTTATGCGGAAGAATTCATTGCTTTATAATTTTTTTAGAAAACATGAATTGAAACTTTTAGATACTTGTGATGTTATAGGTTGTACGTCAAAAGGTAATATCAATTATTTCAATGAATTTTATCCTCAATTGGATAAAAATAAAATAAAGTTGCTATACAATTGTTCTAAGTTGATCCCACTAGAAAATAATACTTCAAGTTTAAAAAATGAAGATATAAAGGGGAAATTCCTAGTTGTATTTGGTGGTAATATGGGTAGGCCACAACAACTTGAAAATGTATTAAACTTAGCGAAAAAGACTTCAAATTTTAATGATGTATTATTTCTTATAATTGGCAATGGTACAGAAGTTGAAAAGCTAAGAGAAGTTTCAAATGAAATAGGTGTATCTAATTTGAAATTTATTACAACTTTGTCAAGAAAACATTATTTTAAATTAATCTCTTCTTGTAGTTTAGGTTTAATTAGCCTGCATCAAGATTTTACTGTTCCTAATACGCCTATGAAATTAAATGATTATTTAAATGCAGGAATACCAGTTTTAGCATCAATTGATAGGAATAATGATTTAGGGGAACTGCTTGTTCAAAATAATATGGGAAAATACGCATATGCTGATTCTCCAGATATGCTTTTTGATCAATTTTTAAAGTTTTATAACGATAAAGATTTATGTGTAGAATTCGGAAAAAACGGATATGATTTTTGTTGTAAAAATCTTTCTGTTGAAAAGGCATACTATGACATTATTCATCAATTAGATGCGCTGAGCAAAGTATAAAACATTTGGTAGTTACTTTATGTATATAATTGGAGCCGGAGGACATGGTAAAGTAGTTGCTGAGGTGGCAGAGCTTTTGGGGGAGCGTATTTATTCGTTTGTGGATGCCAACGAGGCCCTCACAAGCCTTTGGGTGTATCCTGTTACTCCTACTTTTCCTGAAAACAGCAATCGCGTTGTTATAGCGATAGGCGATAATCTTGTCAGAAAAGCTATCAGTAGTGCTTTTGATGCACAGTATATTTGTCTTTTTCATCCTTTTACGCAAATTAGTACACGGAGTACGATTGGTGAAGGCACTGTTGTTATAGGTGGAGCGGTAATTAATGCTAATGCTAGTATAGGAAGACACGTTATTGTTAATACCAATAGTTCGGTAGGGCATGATGCTTGTTTGGAAGATTTTGTACATATTGCACCGAATGTTGCTTTAGCAGGGCATGTTCATATAGGAGAAGGGACTTTTGTAGGCATGGGCGCTTCGGTACTTCCTGGTGTACAAATAGGGAAGTGGTGTGTTATTGGCGCTGGTGCTGTGGTGTTGGAAAATGTTCCTGATGGTGCCAAGGTTGTCGGAAATCCGGCGAAAGTGCTTTGTAATGAGGTTGCAAATGATTGCAGTAGGTAAAATACAATGGGCAAACATGTAAGCCATCTAAGTTGTTTAGCTACCTACTGCTACTAAGTAAGGTCTAAGTCCATGGAAGTACCTACATAGCGACATAGCCTCATCGATTAATAGCAAATAAACAGAGAAGAGCAGCAATAACGCTCTTTTTTTCAGCGATGTTCACCCTAGAAGATGATGGTACATGCAAAATTTTTCTTATTTGGACTTTACCCCTAATTTAAAGAAAGAGGTCGGACTTTGACAGCAGCTTGGCTACCTTTTTTTGGCCACAGATTCGCAGATTTTATGGATATATAAAAGAGTTAGATAGGACTTATAAGGCTGGTTTTCTTTAGCTTAAGTAATTAGTATAAAATAGTCTCATACCTTATATTAATTTCTCTCAAAGCCGCAAAGAAAGTTCTGTGAAACTGCGTTTTAGCGAGCATAGTGATAGGTAAATTACGAACGAAATATTGTAAGTCGAAATCGGAATTAAATACGACAATTTATATAGCCAACAACTTATATGGCTAATGTGTTTAAAAATTTAATGGAGTTGACAGCTAGATATAGCGGTAACTTTATAACAATGCCTATGAATACTTTAGATTCTAGACGACTTTCTTTTGGTGCTTGGTTGAGGAACAAAACCTTTTTTTTTCTGGATCATTTCAAAAAACCTAGTGTTCAACAGATGATTACTGCTCTAGAAAACTGGGAGCAAGAGCAAGATAAAGAAGTCCATTTACGACAAAAATTGGCTGTATTGCTAACGATGGCCTGCAAGGACACTGTTTTTTATAGAGACTTTAACGAGGCAAGTGCATTGGATTTATTTCCCATCATGACCAAAGCCACGTTGCTTCAACACAGTAATGCGTTGCGGTCAAAATTGTATCCTGAGGCTAAAACAGTTCAGGTTCATACCAGTGGGTCCTATGGGATGCCCGCTTCTTTTTATCTTTCAAAGGCTAAGAAAAGGAGGCAATGGGCTGAGGTGTTGTATTATGGAGCCCAGTGTGGCTATCAAGTAGGTACCGCTCATGCTTATTTTCGTTCTAATCCGCCCAAAAGTAGGCTTAGATTTTTTATCCAAAACGAATATTTTTTTGCTTCCAAAATTTTAGACGATCGTTTTGCCGCTCAAGCCATGCATCAATTATCCAAAAGGAAAATAAAAGTGATTATTGGATTTCCTTCTGCCATTGCCTACCTCGCCACCTACTGTTTGCAACAGCAGCGCCATGCTTCTGATTTTGCTGTTGCAGGAATCATAAGTTGTTCTGAGAATTTGACCAACAGACACAGAGCAGTACTTGAAAACGCTTTTGGTGTCCCCGTTCATAATCGTTATTCTACGGAAGAGTTGGGGGTTTTGGGGTATCAATATGAGAAAGAGGGTGTTTTTTATTTGAATACAGCCCATTATATCTTTGAAGTGGTTCAAATGGAAAGTGATGCGCCTGTTGCCATAGGAGAAGTTGGAAGGGTACTAGTGACCGATTTACATTCAGAGGCGATGCCCTTACTTCGTTATGAAACAGGTGATTTGGCTGTTTTGGCCGCTGTTTTTGAGGAAGCACCTACTTGGGCCACGCAATTGAAAGCTTTTTCGGGCAGAAGTGTTCAACTGCTGCAATCAGTGGATGGGAAGCAATTGTATCCTCTTTATTTTGATACGATCATGGAGGCGTTTCCTTTTTTTGCACAATATCAGTTGCTACAAGAATCTGAAACCTGTTTTACCATAGTTTTAGTGCCCAATTATGCATTTGAAAAGGAGAAGTTTGTAGCGTCGTCTTTTTTAAAACCTTTTAAAGAATGGCTGGGTGCTGAAGCGATAATCACAATCCGTTTTCAGTCGGATATTGAAAAATTGCCTTCCGGGAAACGTCCTTATGTAATTAATAGAATAAAAACAATGTTTTAAGTATGTATAAAATTTTTTTAAAAAGAGTATGCGATTTTGCTGCTGCTTTGGTTGGGATTGTCCTTTTTTGTCCGCTACTGTTTTTGATAACCGTCGGACTTTTTGTAGTCAACCAAGGCCAACCCTTTTTCTTTCAAACACGTCCTGGTCGGCACGAGAAGTTATTTCGTATTGTCAAATTCAAAACCATGAACGACAAAAAGGATGCTGAAGGAAATTTACTTTCGGATGCCGATCGTTTAACTCCTATTGGAGCATTTGTACGCAAAACGTCTTTGGACGAATTACCACAATTGTTCAATGTGTTAAAAGGGGATATGAGTTTGATTGGCCCCCGCCCTTTATTGCCAGAATATCTGCCTTTGTATACTGCGGAACAGAAAAAACGACATAACGTTAGTCCTGGAATTACGGGGTGGGCACAAGTAAATGGACGCAATGCGATTAGTTGGGAACAAAAATTTGAGTATGATGTTTGGTATGTGGCCCATTTGTCAATACTTTTGGATCTAAAAATTCTATTTTTGACGATAAAAAAAGTAATTATAAAAGAAGGAATCAATTCTAACACTTCCGCTACAATGGAGGAATTTAAAGGAAATTAAGAAAAATGAATATATTAATAACTTCAGCTGGTCAAAGGGTTTCATTAGTTAGAGCATTTCAAAATGAGATAAAGAAGATTGATAAAGATGCCAAAGTCTATACAGTTGATTTTAATCCTATCCTTGCCCCAGCATGTCATATTTCTGATGGATTTGACGCAATAGTTAAGGTGACAAGTCAGGATTATATCAGTAAATTGCTCGAGATTTGCATCAATAGAAAAATAAAATTAATTATACCGACTATAGATACTGAATTATTAACCTTGTCTCAAAATAAAGATTTATTCATACAAAACGGTATTATACCTATTGTTTCAAATTTTGAGTTCATTCAAAAGTGTAGGGATAAACGAATAAGTAATCAATTTTTTATAGATAATGGGATTGATATTCCTAAAATAATCGACAAACATGCTTCAACATTTCCATTATTTATTAAACCATATGATGGGAGTTTAAGTAAAGATATTTTTGTAATTAGAGAAAAGTCGGAGTTAACTGCTTATCATTTAACGAACTCAAAATTGATGTTTATGGAATACATTGATCCTTCACAGCATGATGAATATACAGTAGATACCTACTACGATAAAGAAGGGTTTTTAAAATGTGTGGTACCACGCAAAAGAATTTTTGTAAGAAGTGGAGAAGTAAATAAAGCGGTTACTCATAAAAATGAAATTATTTCTTTTGTTAAAGAGAGGCTTAATAGTATACATGGAGCAGTGGGTTGTTTGACTATGCAGTTTTTTTTCAACTCTCTTACAAAAAGAATTGTTGGTATTGAAATTAACCCTCGTTTTGGTGGAGGTTATCCTTTGAGCTATTTGGCGGGAGCTAATTTTCCTAAATGGCTAATTCAAGAATATCTTTTTAATAAAGAAATTCCATTTTTTGAAGATTGGGAAGCTAATTTGTTGATGCTGCGATATGATGATGAAGTATTGATTCGAAATTATGAATAAAAAAAAATGTATTGTTTTTGATTTAGATGATACTTTAGTTTATGAAGTCGAATTTCTTAAATCGGCATTTATAGAAATATCTAATTTTATAGCGCCTTTATCTTCGAATCTTTTGTTTGAAAAAATGATTGGTTGGTTTCTTGATGGACAAAACGTCTTTAATGAATTATTAAATTTACATCCGGAATTAGTAAAAGATGATTTGTTATCAATTTATAGAAATCATAAACCTACCCTTGCTTTAAATGATGGTGCCTATGAAATCCTAAATTATTGTATTGAAAACTACTATTATGTTGGGTTAATTACTGATGGTAGGACTATTACTCAACGGAATAAGTTGCAAGCATTAAACATTGAAAACTATTTTACTAAAATAATCATATCAGAAGAGTTTGGGACAGAGAAACCTTCGATAAATAATTTCAAAGTGTTTCATGAATTGGGTGCTGATGAATTTTTTTACATAGGAGACAATCCTAAAAAAGATTTTATTACTCCAAACAAATTAGGTTGGACTTCCGTCTGTTTGAAAGATAAAGGGCAGAATATTCATGAGCAACATTTTGATTTACCTTCAGCGTATTTACCACAATTAGTAATATCTTCACTAAATGAATTAATAGAAATCATTGAATACAATAAAAAATTATAATGTAGCCCTCTCCTGCGCGGGTAGCGGCATAGGGCAGTCTGTTATTAACTCCATCAGGTTGTCAAAATTGCCCATAAAGACATTTGGATTTGATGTAAGTCCTATGGCTTTTGGGTTGTATGATTGTGATGTTTTTCTTTTAACCCCTGCTGTTTCTGATAAGGACTATGTTTCGTTTGTAATTGCTACTTGTGTAGCTCATAAAATTGATCTAATCGTTCCGTGTATAGATGAAGAAGTGCAGTTGTTTGCACGGCATAAAGCCGCTTTTACAAAAGCAGGCGTCAAAGTGTTGGTGGCCGGGGAACGTTTGGTGGCAATTTGTAGGGATAAGGAGGCAATGAGTCGATTGCTGCATCCGATTGTCCCTATTTTTGTGGCTTCCTATGACAAAAGCTCTTTTGCCATTGCCTTAGATAAAGGGGAGGTTCATTTTCCGGTTATTGCCAAGCCACGATCAGGATCTGCTTCTGCGGGTATTCATATTATTTCGAATGCAGAGGATCTTCAAGCCATAAATGACGGCATGATTCTTCAGGAACTTGCAATTCCTCATAAAAAAGATCTGGACTACGATTTTTACAGGCAGCAGTTAGACCAAAAAATAAACCCACAGGTTTCAGAAATTTCAGTTCAAATAGTTGCTGACCTGCAAGGGGAGGTTATAGGTCAAATGATGTCGTATAATAAACTTAAAAATGGCGTTCCCATTGAAATTTTTCCTTATGAAAATGAGGCCATTCTTGAGGAAATAAGTCAACTCTATCCCTTTTTGAAGGAATTAGGCTGGAAGGGGCCTCTCAATTTGCAAGGGAGATTGACTGATAATGGCTTTAAAATTTTTGAGATGAATGCTCGATTCACCGGTATTACTGGTTTAAGAGCTTGTATGGGCTTCAACGAGGTGGCGGTTTGTATCCAAGAGTGGTTGGGTATTCGACCTGAATTGAATCGTTTGGATCTGACCAAGAATCGTTTTGGAATTCGACAAGTGGCGGATAAGGCGGTTTCTTTCGATCGAAATGAAGAAATAAAAGAACGATCTAGACTACTCCATGGCAAAGCATTGAAAAGTAAGCAAACGCTTTTACTCACTGGTGCCACTGGTTATTTAGGGAGAAATTTGATTGATGCTCTTCTAGAAAGTAAAGATTCTTTTGAAATTTTGGCGTTAGTAAGAGCTAAGGAAACAGCCCTTGCCTTATTGCCTAGCGAAGTACTATGTTATGATGTTCAGGATTTGGAAAATGGGCAACTTGTTCTTGGGAAAGTGGATGTGCTTTTGCACGCTGGATTTGCAAGACCCTACCGATCACAAGAAGAATTGTCCGATAGCTTGGCTTTTACAGCAGACTTGTTCAGTCGGGCAGTGGCCAACCAAGTGCCTACGATTGTCAATATTTCTTCTCAAAGTGTCTATGGTCAGTCTGATGTACTCCCTTGGAAGGAAACTGCAACTATTGCGCCTGCTACCCCCTACGGCATAGCAAAATATGCTACAGAATTACTGCTTGAAAGTACGGTAGCGCAACATAATCATATTAATTTTACGTCGGTACGCTTGGGTAGTTTAGTGGGAGGCGCCAAGGGCATGGTAGCCGTTGATTTGGTGTCAAAATTAGTGGCCAAGGCTTTGGTGTCAGAACCCCTACAAATAAATGGGGGCACGCAACTTATAGATCGATTGGATCTAAGGGATGCTGTCACTGCTATCACTACACTTTTAACGCATGCTGCTACGAAGTGGAAAAAAGTTTATAACTTAGGATCGTCCACTCCTATGCCGTTACTTGATTTGGCTGCATTAATAGTTGATACGGTGGCAGTGCATACGGATGTTCCTCGTGCTGCTATTGAAGTACATCAGAGTAAAGACACGCTATTGGCAGGTATGGATTGTAGTGCTTTCTGTCAGGATTTTCAATGGAAACCGAAATACACTATGCTAGAGGGAATTAAGACCGTAATCGATTATCAACTAGCACCCGATGGTCTATTGCTTTTAACTTATTAGTAATTTTTAAAATAGATAATAGATTAATAGATAATAGATTAATAGATAATAGAAAAGATAAAGGACTTACTAAGAAGCTTTTGAGGTTAGAAAATGTACTGTTACATTTTGCGCTTACTTATAGGGACTGAGATTTAGGAATTTAAATTTTTTAAAAAAATTGAATAATACCAAAATAGGGTTGTCTTTCCCGCATATGGTGGGAATGCACCAAATTTTTTTAGCCCCAATTTATGGAATGTAACAAAATAAAATACAACTTTATTGGATTGTAATCCAAAAAAGTTGCGTTTTTTTTGGAATCAAATCCAAAAAAGTTTAGTTTTGAGCCATAAAATAACTATTTATGGTAATCCGTAGTTTAGAACAGCGTATTTTGTCGCGGCTTTTTCAGAAAAAAGCACTACTTATAATGGGACCAAGGCAGGTAGGGAAAACGACACTATTGAAAAAAATTTTTCAAGACAACCACAATCTCCTTTGGTTAAATGGTGATGAATTAGATGTTCAAAAACTTTTTTTGAACCTATCGGCCGATAGATTTAAAGCAATTATAGGGAATAAAAAAGTAATTGTTATAGACGAAGCTCAGCGTATTGAAGCCATTGGGCTGCGATTGAAATTGATCACTGACTCTTTACCAGAGGTGCAGTTGGTTGCAACGGGTAGCTCCTCATTTGAGTTAGCCAATAAAGTTAATGAACCCCTAACAGGCAGAAAATGGGAGTACAAGATGTACCCGCTCTCTTTCTCAGAAATGGTTACCCATCATGGTCTTCTTGAAGAAAAACGAATGTTGCCTCATCGTTTGTTGTATGGTTATTATCCTGATGTGGTGAATAATCAAGGAAATGAAAAAGATATTTTGAGACAACTTTCGGATAGTTATTTGTATAAAGATGTCTTGATGCTGGAACAAATAAAAAAGCCTGAAAAGTTAATTAAGCTTTTGCAGGCTCTAGCTTTACAAGTTGGTTCTCAAGTCTCTTATAATGAAATCGGGACACTGTGTGGGTTAGATTCGAAAACGGTAGAGAAATATATAACTTTACTTGAGCAGACTTTTGTTGTTTTTAAATTAAGTTCCTTCAGTAGGAACATTCGTAATGAGTTAAAAAACAGTAAAAAAATCTACTTTTATGACAATGGTATTCGTAATGCACTGATTTCAAATTTTAATCAGATTGAAAACAGAACGGATATCGGTGCATTGTGGGAGAATTTCTTAATTTCTGAGCGAATGAAACATTTGAATTACAGTGGGAAGTGGGTTAATTATTGGTTTTGGAGAACAAAAGAACAGAAAGAATTAGACTACATAGAGGATTCAGATGGTCAAATCACGGCTTTTGAATTCAAATGGAACCCTAATACGAATGTTAAATTTCCAAAGCAGTTCATAGCCAATTATCCGGATTCAGCATTTGAAATTGTACATAGAGATAATTTCGAGTTTTTTTTGCTGTAATAGAAATAATCTAGGCTTGTTGTTTAAAAAAAGCCTTAGATTTTAAAAAAAATTAAAATAGCCAATCTTTAGAATTAATAAAAGAAAGGTGTGAAATATAACATAAATTATGAATAATTCAAAAATATGGCTCTCTTCACCCCACATGGGAGGCAAAGAGCAAGAATTTGTTAAAGAAGCCTTTGATGCCAATTGGGTAGCCCCACTAGGGCCTAACGTGAATGGTTTAGAGCACGATTTGGAGCAGTATTTGGGAGAATCCGCTAATGTAGGGGCTTTGTCTTCGGGTACGGCAGCGATCCACTTGGGCTTGCTATTGTTAGGGGTACAAGTAGGAGATTTCGTGTTGTGTCAGTCCATGACGTTTTCCGCTTCGGCGAATCCTATCTTGTATCAAGGAGCTACACCCGTTTTTATTGATAGTGAGTCAGCAACTTGGAATTTGTGTCCGGTGGCTTTGGAGGCTGGAATACAAGCCTGTATCGCCCAAGGGAAAACGCCAAAAGCCATTATTGCGGTGCATTTGTATGGTGTGCCTTATCAGATAGATGCTATTCGAGCGGTAGCGGATCGCTACAGTATTCCTATTTTGGAAGACAGTGCGGAAGCTTTGGGTAGTAGCTATAAAGGACAAAAATGTGGTACTTTCGGAGATATTGGGGTGTTGTCGTTTAATGGCAATAAAATTATTACTACTTCAGGTGGTGGTGCTATAGTCACTAAAACCAAAGCGCAAAAGGATAAGGCGGTTTTTTATGCTACGCAATCGCGAGACGATGCTCCACACTATCAGCATTCTCATATCGGTTACAATTACCGTATGAGTAATATCAGTGCCGGTATCGGAAGGGGACAAATGGAAGTCTTAGATGCACATGTTGAGTTAAGAAGACAAATGCAGGCATTCTATGTGAGCCTTTTTAAAGAAATTTCAGGGGTCACTGTTTTTACAGCTCCTACATCAGATTATTATCCGAATTATTGGTTGAGTGCGATTACAATTGATCCATCACTTACTAAAGGGATAACAAGAGAGACGTTACGTTTGGCCTTTGAAGCAGACAATATTGAATCGCGTCCTTTGTGGAAACCGATGCATTTGCAACCTATTTTTGAAAATTATCCTTATTATGGCGGTACTGTAGCTGAAACATTGTTTGACAATGGTTTGTGCTTGCCTTCTGGCTCTAATTTGACGGATGATGATCGAGTTAGAATTGCTAGTGTGGTGCAGCAGGTTTTCGGGTAATTGTTTTCGGTTGTTTCAAATTAGAACACCCTTTCTGAGTTTTGGACTTGGGAAGGGTTTTTTGTTTTGTGGGGGAGCGCCACGAATGCTCGAATTATTTTGAAAAGAATGTTTAACCGCAAGGGGCGCGAAAGTTTACGCAAAGGGCGCGAAGGTGGTATGTGAGACAGAGTTATGACCGCAAATGCGCAAATTTTTGTTGAAAAGATTGTGGGGAGTTTTACCGCGAAGACACTATGTCGCAAAAGTGGGGTGGATAGCCACGAATGCTCAAATTATTTTGAAAAGATGGTGGGTGTTTTAACCGCAAGGGGCGCAAAGTGTTGTGTTAAAGATGTGACTTATTTTTTAACCACATAGAAGTATCATAGAAGCATAGTGTGGTAAAGAAGGCATAGCCGTTTTACTGTTCACATAGTTTTGCTGGGAAGATGCAAAATAGTGATGAAAAGGCAAGAGGTAAGAGGTAAGAGGCAAGAGGCAGAAGGCAAGAGGCAACACCCAAAATCCAAAATCCAAAATCCAAAATTCAAATTCCAAAATTCAAAATTCAAAATTCAAAATTCAAATTCCAAAATTCAAATTCAAAAATTCAAAAATTCAAAAATTCAAAAATTCAAAATTCAAAAATTCAAAATTCAAAAATTCAAATTCCAATAGCCAAAAGCAAAATCCAAGTTTAAAACTAATGCTGAGAAGCAAAATGTGGGTTTGACGTAATGGTCGCGGATTACTTTGTGTATTCGCTATTGCTCGGGTGTCGCATTGTTTTTGAGGAGTTTTGGATTTTGAGAGGTGGCGGCAAGAAGGCACTGGAGAGGACTGTAAGAGGAAATTTCTGTTTTTGAGGTAAGGGAGTGGTTTTTTTTGTAGTATTTGTTTTTTTTGTGATATTTTGTAATTAACTGGTGTTTAGCGGCTTGTGTTTTAACAAGCTTTTAAGAAAATTGTTTTAAGTTTTGTAAGTAAACTGTATATTTGCGCACTCAAATACGCTACCATGAAAAAACTACTGAAATGTCTCTTTGTTTTGCTGCTTTTGGCTATTGCCTCTTGTCAGAACGCAAAGGAGATTGTCTATTATCAAGGCATTGATGCCGCCAAAGCGTCCTCAGGGACTTCTTATGAAATCAAAATTCAACCCGATGATTTGTTAATGATCGTTGTTTCAGGCGATGATCCTGAAAACGTGATGCCTTTTAATTTGACAACTTTAATGGTTGCTAATGCTGCACGTCCTGATATGGGTGGGCAACAAGTGAATCAATTGTATTTGGTTGATGATAAGGGGACTATAGATTTTCCGGTATTGGGAAAACTAGCTGTAGCGGGTAAGACGCGTACGGAGCTACTGCAAGACTTAGAACACCGAATTCGCGCTTATGTAAAAAAACCTATGGTTTCGTTACGGGTGATGAATTTTAAGGTTTCTTTGCAGGGCGAGGTGAATAATCCAGGGACTTTTCCAATAACTACCGATCGGGTTACGTTGATTGAAGCTTTGAGTATGGCTAAAGACTTGACCATTTACGGGCGTCGCGATAATATTTTAGTGATTCGTGAGGTGAATGGTGCTAAATCATTTAATCGCGTTGATATTACTAAACCTGACTTTATTCAGTCTCCCTTTTATTATTTGGCTCAAAATGATGTGATTTATGTAGAGCCGAATAAGACTAAAATAAATGGCGCTAGAATTGGTCCGAATACCAATGTGATCATTTCTGTTACGTCCCTTTTAATTACGCTAGTTACCTTAATCATTACAACTTCCAAATAGATGAATATTCCAGAAAATGAATACGCCAAGCATATTGCCAAGGATTTTGAAATTATGATTGAAATCCGCAAATATCTGTATCAATGGCGTTGGTTTGTACTTGCTATTGTTTTGTTTCTAACCTTAGCCTTTGTGTATCTTCGGTACACTGTTCCACAATATAAAGTCACAACTACAGTCTTAGTGAAAGATGATTCTAAAGGAGGGTTAATGTCAGAGTTGTCCGCATTTTCCGACTTGGGATTTGGCAAGGGCAAAAGCAATGTAGATAATGAAATCGAGATTTTGAAATCCCGTAGTTTGCTTGAAAGCACGGTAGAACAATTGCAATTTCAAGTACAGCTTTTTGTACAAGGGAATGTAAAGACTACTGAGGTTTATGGTGCCAAGGGGTTGCACGCTCGTTTTAGTGGGACTAACTCCCTTTTCGCAACTAGTTCGACTACGCTTCAAATACAACTTATTAGCGGTAATCGCTTTAGATTGTCACCCGTAGAAGGGGAAGAAGCTTCTGCCACAGGTATATTAGTTGGTAAAGGAGGGGAGTTTACTTTCGGACAGCCCATTCTTACCAAAGTTGGTGTGCTTCGCTTGGAGTCGGATGCTGTTCGCAAAGCGCCAGAAGCTGAGAACTTTTTGTTGGTATTGCGCCCTGTGGATCAAGTAGTGGATGCTTTAATGGGGAGTTTGGCTGTAGCGCCTTTGAGTAAAACTAGTAGTGTGGTGTCGCTTTCGATGGTACACGCGGTTCCTGAAAAAGCGGAAGTTTTTTTAAATCAGTTGGTACAAAATTACAATGCTAATGCGATTACTGATAAAAATTTTATCTCTGAAAACACTTCCAAATTTATCGCCAATCGTTTGTTGTTGATATCTCAGGAATTGGATGGTGTGGAGAAAGATGTACAGACGTTCAAACAAGACAATAAGTTGACAGATATCGAAACTCAAGCGGAGCTTTTTGTAAAAGGGTCTTCAGAGTATGATAAAAAGGGCGTAGAGACCGCCATTCAATTGGATGTTTTGTCCTCGATGTTGGGGGCTTTGAAAAATAATAAGCAACATGATTTGTTACCGGGTAATTTGCTTTCGAGTACCGGAGAAGAGTCTAAAGTGATCGGGGAATACAATAAATTGTTATTAGATCGCAATCGCTTGTTGAAATCGGCAACCGAGGAAAACCCCACGGTGATTCGTTTGGATGAGCAAATTCAGGCCATGAAGCAGAATGTAGCGGCTAGCCTGCGACGTTTGCAAGCAAGTCTGGAAATTCAAAAGCGAGATTTGGATGTGCAGCAAGGTGCTATGAATGTGAAGATTGATAAAATCCCTACGCAAGAGCGACAATTTCGGGTGATTGCGCGTCAACAAAAGGTAAAGGAAGAGTTGTATTTGTATTTGTTGCAAAAACGCGAAGAAACGGCCATTGCTTTATCGGCCACAGAGGCTAATGCCAGAGTGGTTGACAAAGCTAGAGCTAACCCCATCGCGGTTTCCCCTAAAGGTAATGTGATTTATCTGGCGGCCTTTTTATTGGGATTATTGGTGCCTTTTGGTGTGATTTACTTGAAAGAGTTGTTGGATACCAAAATTACTAGTCGTTTGGATTTGGATAAATTGTCAACTATACCGTTTATTGGTGATGTGCCTACTTCGGATTCTCCCGGGGAGTTGATGCATGCGGATAGTCGTTCAAGTTCGGCAGAAGCGTTGCGTATTATCCGAACCAATTTGGAGTTTATGTTTACGAAAGTGCCTGAAGGTACTGCTAAAACGTTGTTTTTGACCTCTACTTTTCCGACCGAAGGGAAGACGTTTGTTTCTGTGAATTTAGCCTCTACCTTTGCGCTGTCTGGGAAGAAGGTGTTGTTGATTGGTATGGATATCCGTAGTCCGCGTTTGAGTGATTATATGGCTGTGCCTGAGCGAGGTGTGACGAATTATTTGTCGAGTAAGGACGCTAATTGGGAAGATTTTGTCGTAAAACATCCTAGTTTTGAGGATTTTTGGATTTTACCTGCTGGGGTTGTTCCTCCTAATCCAGCAGAGTTATTGATGAGTAAGAAGGTAGATGATCTTTTTAAAGCACTTAAGAGTCATTACGATTACATTATTGTGGATACGGCTCCCGTTAGTTTGGTTACAGACACGTTGTTAATAGCTAAGCATGCGGATACTTTTGTGTATGTCGCACGCGCGAATTATTTAGAGAAGCGTATGTTGGCTATTCCTAACACACTTTATAAGGAGCATAAGCTGCCTAATATGTGTTTGTTGTTGAACGACACTGATTCTACTAAAGGATACGGTTATGGGTATGGTTATGGGGCTACAGTGACGAAAAAGCCTTGGTATCAACGTATTTTTGTAGGATAGGGTTTGTTTTTTTACTAGTATTAGAAAAGAGGTTATCTGTTAAAGGATAGCCTCTTTTTTTTGTGGGGATGGCTAGGGAAAATTCAAAATTCAAAATTCAAAATTCAAAATTCAAAATTCAAAATTCAAAAGCCAAAAGTCAAAAGCCAAAAGTCAAAGTTTTAAGGGTAAGTACTGCATTAATCTTTGTGAAGCTTAGC